>JAZNNL010000097.1:0-21211 GCA_045580245.1 Lachnospiraceae bacterium | reverse complement strand
ATCATCCACTACCATTACTTTTGCCGCAGGAGCCTTAAATTTTTGCGCATAAACCTGAGCCTTTGCATGAGCCTTTGCATATTTTTCCCCATAGTTCATAATTGGAGTGGCATCTACAATCTGTTGCGGTAATGACAGCGTAAAAACCGAACCCTTTCCATATTCACTGGAAACTGTCAGTTCTCCGTTCATCTGTGTTGCAAGCCGATAAGATATTGCCAGTCCCAGTCCGGTTCCTTCAATATTATGATTTTGTTTTAAATCTAAGCGCTCAAAATCATTAAAGATTTTTTCCAAATTCTCTTTGCGGATGCCGATACCGGTATCTTTTACCTGAAACTTCAGCTGAATCATATCCTCTGAAGTTTTTTCTCCTGAGACCTCCAATATCACGTGCCCCTTTGCCGTATACTTCACTGCATTACTCAAAAGATTTACTAACACCTGTTTAATGTGTTTGCCATCCCCCTTTAATTTATAGGGAAGAGATTCTTCAACACAAACCTTAACCTCTAACTTCTTTTGTTTTGCACGCAGCTGAATCATATTGTATGCATCGCTGATAATATGCCCCGGTTCGTACTCACCTTCTTCAATCTCCGACTTTCCTGACTCAATCTTGGAAAAATCCAAAATATCATTAATCAGGGACAACAAATTGCGGCTTGCCATATCGATATTTCCCGCATACCCACGGATATCTTCATCCTCACTTTCACGCAGAATCATTTCATTCATACCGATTACTGCATTAATAGGCGTTCTTATTTCATGGGACATGCGTGCCAAAAACTCACTTTTTATGTGGTTTGCATGCTCTGCCATTTCCTTTTCCTGACGAAGTTTGTTACTTTCACGCACTTTTTCTTCCGCGCTGAAAATATAAGCTAAACCTGTAGAAAACAATATCGCTAACAGTCCAAACACCCATAGTACCAGACTGGTAATTTCATTCATACCGTCTGCATAGACAGATTTTGGCACCACACCCACCAGATACATAGCCGTATCTCCTATTTCCGCTACAAACAGAAAATCTTCTGTATCATCATTTTTATCATAAACTGCGGCTGCAGTTGCAATATTCATTTTCTCGCGAATCTCAGAGAATGCCGGTTGTCTGTAAGACGCATAAAACAACTCTCGTGTCTTATCGTTCCATTCTTTTGCAGGAATTACAATACCGTTCCCATCTACCACAATAACAGTTCCTTCGTTGTTATAGTAGGACAAGCCGAACTCATCTGCCAAAACTGCTTCCTCATACAGACGGTACAAAACATATTTTATATTTTCTCCACTATACACAGGTACAGTAAACAAGAGACCCTTCCCCTCGCAATAACAAACCGACTGATTCCCTCTAAACGCATTTTGAATACCATTAAAATCCCTAAAGTTCAGGCTTTCTCCGTAAACCGCCTCACCGTTTAGTCTTAGTAACCCCATCACATAGCCACTGCCTTCTTCATTATCCGAAAATTCCATAATCTCGTATAAATCCGATTCATATTTCTCCAAATTTTGCGCAATGGAAACCAATGCACGCAGTTTCATCTGTAAATTGGAGTGGATAGACTCCGCCAGTGTCCCTGCCTGAATTTCTACCTGTTTTTCTGCTTGAATATGCAAAAAGCTCTCCAGCTTGTTACGCATAACAACACCCACTACAAGCAAAAGAATCACTAAAACCCCGGACCACAATATGATTTTAAAACTGTTTTTGCGTTGTTCATTCTTCATAGAATCTCACACCTTCTACATACCAGTCAAACTGTTCTAACAAAACCTCATCACTAATGGTTTCATTTTCATTACACCGAATTACGCCTTCATTGTCATATATAATCCCCGAGAAAACATCCTTTCCGGCAAGTATTTCACTTTGGGCTGCCTCCACCGCTAATATACTTTCGTTTGAAACCACGGAGGAATACGCAGAAAGCCCTACAATCCCTTCCTCCATGCCTAACCAGTAATTAGGGGTTGCATTTCCTTCTCCTTTTTGAAATTCCTGAATCAGATGTTTATACAATAACTTCCAGTCACAAACTGCTGATGTCAGATAGTTTTCAGAATATCCCTCATAATACTGGTGATACCCTATTGTCTTTATTCCCGCCGCATCTGCTGCCGCAACAACATGGTCCTGATTCTGATGATAGGTAAGCACATCTACCTGTTCTTTTTCCACCAAAAGGTTGGTTGCTTTCGTTTCAGTCTCCGCATCATCCCATGCCCCGGACCATGCTACAATCACTTCCGCTTCCGGATTTACACTCCGCACGCCCAATGTAAATGCACTGATACCGCGGTTTACTTCGTTATTGGGCATAGCTGCTACATAACCGATTTTACCGTTTTCGGTTTCCATCCCCGCCACAATACCTGCAAGATATCTTGCCTGATACATTCTGACAAAATAAGAGGTCATATTTTCCGCGTGGTATTCAGAAGATGTTCCGTAAAAAGTCACATCCGGATAATCCTTAACCGCTTCATACATCTCTTCCGCATAACCGTAACTGTTTAAAATAATCATTTCGGCACCATCATCTGCCAATTCCTTCACTGCCGGTTCACATGCCCCTGTTTGTTCCGGTATGTTCTCTTTGACTAAAAGCTTTACCCCCTGTTCCTCACAAGCCTCCTGCATAGCCACATAGTGAATGCCGTTCCATCCTTCTTCTGAGCAAAAACCGGGAAGCACAAATCCCACACTTCTCATTCCGGTTTGTTGCGATGTATGGGGTAAAACCAATAAAAGCACTATCATCGTACCTGCAATAAGGGAAAGCACCAACCATAATGTCTTGTATTTACTGATTTTCGTCATAAATCACTACGCCCTCCACATACCAATCAAATTCATTCAACAGAGTCTGGTCTGACATGGTTTCTCCTTCCGCCACTCGCAGTACCCCTTCTCTGTCATAAATCGGCCCGTAAAATACATCGAAAGTTCCACTTTGCAACCGTTCTTTCTCTGTTTCAACAACCTGTGCAACACCAGCCTCCGCATGCGATGTCAACGGTGCCAAATCCACTATTCCGTTTTCTATACCTTCCCAATACTCTTTTCCGATAAACTTACCCTGCAGGCACTCCAGTATATGCGGCGTATAAAAGTTTTCCCATCTCCATACGGATGCAGTTAAATAAGAGTCAGGAAACACAGATGCCGTATCCATATTATACCCTATAGTCCAAATCCCTCTTTGGTCTGCAACCTCCAATGGTGTTAACACATCACAATGCAGTGTCAGCACATCAATATCATAGGCATCCAACAGGGCATTCGTTGCCTCTGCTGCCATTTGTTCATCCGTCCATGAATCACACCACTGTACATATACTACAGCCTCGGGATTCACACTTCGCACCCCTAAGGTAAATGCATTGATACCGCGATTCACTTCTGAAATAGGAAATGCCGCCACATATCCAATCTGATTTGTTTTTGTCTGAAGCCCTGCCACAATACCGCTTAAGTACCGCATCTGATAAATTCTTCCGAAATAAGTGGATACATTATCCATTGATTCCGTACCTGCCGCATGAAAAAAGTAAATGTCAGGGTGTTTCTCAGCAACCTTTAATATCCATTCATCATACTGCACTGAATTACATATAATAATTTCGCATCCCTGATCGATTAACTCCTCCATAACCAGAACAGCAGTTTCATCTCCCGGAACGTTTTCTCTGTACATGACTTCAAGATTCAATTCCTTCGCCGTCATTTCCATTGCTTCAAAATGTGACTGTCCCCAGCTATGGTCTTCACAACTTCCGTTCATCACAAATCCTACTTTTGTACTTTGTTTTGTTACATCCGTTTCTTTCCTATTTACATTAATGAAAAAAATTCCCAGTAACATAACACAAAAAAAGCAACCGATTATGATTCCTATTTTTTTCATATTAATTTACCTTCCACACACGAAAGAAACCGCAAAGCGATAAATCCGGCATTGATCAGTCTTATCACTTTGCGGGCTCCTATATTTTATTACTTGTTTTTACGGGTTCTTGCTGTAATAATCCACGGTGCCGGTTCCTGTTTAAAGGTATTGTTACTTCCCAGTTTCGAAATGGATACCTGTATGGTATCTATATCTGCTAACCCTAACTCCTGCAAGGTGTTGGTAATTCCTGCTGCAACCTTAAAGTCCAATGTGTATATCACAACATTAATATCGGGATTGATTCCCACCAGATAGGAAAGCTCCTGCTCCGTGCTGGCACTAGCTACCAGAAATACCAAAGACGGTACCGGGCAATCCTTCATGCTTTCTGCATCAATATGGTCAATAATCTTAATGTTATGTAAATCAAAATGGGCCACATTGTCTTCTAAACTTCTGCGGTCCTGCTTGCTGTATTCTACCGCAATGACAGAACCTTCCGGTGCCATCAGCGCTGCCTCTATCGCAATACTTTCGCCTCCGATAACGCAGATATCATCCTGAGGGTCCAGCATCATTTTATTTAAAATGATTGCACGGATTTCACTTCCCACGTACTGGATGGAACCACGCTGGAACATTTCATTACTCAATCCGATTTTTGCGGTATTTCTGGCGTTGGGATTGATAATTAACATACCGGCAGATGCATTGATGCCTCTGTCTATCATATCCTTTACCTGCTGATGCAGAATCTCACCGGATGGGTCTGAGCCTTCATTGTACCATACTTCACATTCGCCCAAACCTGCATTCCACAAACGGTAAAAAATGTCGTCAATTCCTGCATTGGTAAATACCATTGTGGTTTTGTGTGCTTCCACTGTGGGAATTACATTTTTGTTCTTTTTGGTAATGTCAATGATTTTAACATGTTCCAAATCCAATGTTGTATTTTTTGCATAATACTGAAGCCATGATAAAATCACTTCATTTGTAAAAATCTGTTGTTCCATGAACTACCCCCTGTATACTATCCTTCTGTTTTTACTGCCACCTTGCAATTGCAGCCTAAGGGCAACACCTTTAACTGGTTGATATCACCATAAGCTCTCAGCATATCATTGGTGTAGGCAACCATTGGTAACACAGTTCCCTCAATCATCTGCATAATTACATCTGCAGAGGTAACTATTATTACATTGCGGTCATAGTACTCGTAGGGTTCCACATATATCCTTCCCTCATCGATTTCCAGATAAAATGCGCCTTCCGCTTCTCCTTCCACATTAAACTGGAAAGCTACATGCCCTACTGCTTTACTTACTTTTGCATTCTGCGTAGCTGTGCGAACGCGTTCCACTAATTCCTCATATGTCATAATGATGCCCCCTTTCACGGCAAAATTCTATGATTCCCCCTGTTAATATTATTATAACACACCTACTGCTAATTTGTCTTTAAAATAAATATATTATGTATTAATTTTCTGCCAATTTGGTTTTCATTGCATGTTTAAAACCGATTCAATCTTTTCTTTTAATGTTTCAATATTCGGCGGCTTTAAAAGATATCCGGCAGGATTAAGTTGCAGAACTGCTGCAATGTGTTTTTTGTCTGCCACCGCTGTCAGAAAGATAACCGGAATATCCTTAATTTTTTCGTCCTTACGTATCATTTCAAAAGTTTCCCTACCGTCACATATTGGCATTTCATAATCCAGCAAAACTAAATCCGGCGGATTCTTTTTCATTGTCTTTATTGCCATCTCACCGGATGTAGCAACCGATACATAATAGGTCTTATCCAGCAGCGATTTTACACTTCTTAAGGTAACTGCGCTGTCATCCACAATCAGAATATGCCGCATTCCCTTATCTTCCGTCTCTTCTTTACATGCCTCCGTCTTTGCAGGCTCCACATCCCCCAGCATTCTGGCGCAACGTTCCATAATGGTACCGGTCGTAACCGGCCTATACAAAGCTGCAATATAAGCACCATCAAAATATTGTTCATAATAGTCGCAATTTTCTTTGGTCCCTATTGTTAATATAGGTATGTTACTGTAAAGAGACCGCAACATGGAAAAGAGTGTGTCATTCACATCTCCCGGCTCCAATGTATTGATTACCACCATATCAGGCTTGCTAATCCGGGCAATTGCCTGTATTTCATCATCAGATGTTTTTGCGGAACATAGTTGAACCTGATAACGGCGTTCTAACGTTCTATAAAGTTCTTCCGCAATTCTGTCTAATGTTCCGATTAATAGTACTCTGTACATTTTTACCCTCCTACACTTCGCATAAAAGTTCATCTATCAGGCTATTTACACTTTCGCCGTCCAAATTAACAACTGCCACAGCAAGCTGTTCTATCTTTTCCTGAATCGTTTCCCCAAATTGATATTGTTGCAATTGTTTCATTGTTTCATCTGCTGCATCAATATCCATATTCTCCATCGCCTCTTTCAGTATAAGCAGATTGTCCACTACCACCGAAGAATCTTCTACCTGTTTTTTCTCTTCTTTGACAATGCAAACTTCCAGTTTCGCTTTGTAACCTCTCCACTGTTTAAGAAATATCGGCGTTTCTTTAAGGACGACATCTGTATTATGTTCTCTTGCGGCATCCTCCAAGGCTTTTGCATCTGCACTTAATTTTGTTGCTCCGATTAGTAATGATGCACTTTTCATTGCATGAACTTTAACACGATAATTCTCGGACAATTCACCTTCATCTCTTAGCATCAGATAATATTGTTCCAAATAATCAGCTTCAGTTTCTAATGTTTTATAAAAATCATTTACTGTTTCCATCAACGTCTCAGGATCCGGTAAATATTGTTTCGCAACCATCCAGTCAATTCCTTCAATAACCGGTAGTTCTTTGTCTTCCTGATGACTGTCAGACACATCTCCTTCTTCGCGCATCAATGTATCCGGCAACATATTTACAATCATTTTTTCCAGTTTTTCCGGTTGAATCGGTTTCGATAAAAATTCATGGAAGCCTTCACTTAAGTACATTTCTCTGGCTCCCTGTATTGCATTGGCGGTCAGTGCAATCACCGGTGTGTCCTTACAGGGATACTCTTCCCACTCCTGCATATGATGTAAGGTTTCCACGCCATCCATGTCAGGCATCATATGGTCTAAGAAAATCAAGTCATAATGATTCTTACTTACCATATCCAAACAAACCGGTCCACTCTCCGCTTCCTCAATCTGGACCTTTGTCTGTTTTAACAAATTAATAAACACCTTGCGGTTTATGGTATTGTCATCCACAATCAATATCTTTGCATCCGGTGCCGTAAAAGAAGCATTATAGTGATAATCAGAAGGTCTTTGCTTAATTCTTTCTTCCAAATCTCCTATCGGCTCACTATTGACAATCCACTGCTTTAATGAAAAAGAGAAGCGTGACCCTTTTCCATACTCGCTCTCTACTTTCAGTTCACTGTCCATCAGTTTTAATAACTGCATGGTGATACTCATTCCCAAACCTGTTCCTTCAATATTCCGGTTCTTTTCTTCCTCAATACGTTCAAATCGTGCAAACAGTTTGGCAATATCTTCTTCTTTAATTCCTATTCCCGTATCTTCTACTACGAAAGTCAGATTCACTTCATTATCAATGACATTACCGGTAACTTCTAAGGATATACTTCCTTCTTTGGTATATTTCACTGCATTAGTCAAAAGGTTCACCAACACCTGACGGATTCTGACTTCATCTCCTAACAGCAAATACGGAAGAGTATTTTCAACGGATATATTCGTCTTCAAACCTTTATTTGCAGCCTTCATCAAAATCATATTCACTGCATCATAAATCATACTGCTGAAATCATACTCTACCGGAACAATTTCCATCTTACCGGACTCTATCTTGGAAAAGTCCAGAATATCATTAATTAACGCTAACAGAGTCTGCCCCGCGCTTTGAATATTGATAGCATATTCCTTAATATTTTCCTCAGAGCTTTCTCTTAAAATCATGGCATCCATACCTAAAACCGCATTGATAGGCGTACGTATCTCATGGGACATATTTGCCAAAAACTTACCTTTAGCCTCACTGGAAATCAGTGCCTGCTGCTTTTCTTTTTCGGTATTTAAAATATCCCGCATGGTATTTATAAATGCATTAACCAATACAATGATCAGCCCTATTGCAATATACGAACCTGTAAATTGGTTCGTCCATGTAAAATAGATGACAAGTTGTACCACCGCCATCAAAGATACCATGGCAATACTGAATGCAATTAATTTGTATTGCCTGATGTATCCTGTAAAAGCATCTCTTATTAACGTAAATGCCATTAAACCCACGGATACCAAACACAACACTGCCATATATTTAATCGTATCCGAAAAGTCAATCACATTCGCAATATGTAATACCGTACAAACCACAAAATCAGCCAAATCCAGGGCAATTACAATTGTATATACCTTCTGATAACGGTCTTTTTGCACACTGTTTAAATAGATCATAAACGGTATCGGCAAAAGCATTACCATAAAGAATGCCATATCGCTGATTACAGAGATATTAGGGAACAACACTTGCCGAAATGCAGAATTTGCCAATATCCAGACCGCTGCCAGCAAAACCGCCCATCCCAAATACTCCATATCAATATTCTTTTTGTAGCAAATCTTCAATGCAACACTGATAATAATACTCGCCACGCTTAAAACAATCATAAATATGGCAGTAATAAGTTCCATACCGTATTGTTTAAAAAAAATCCCCCAAATGTCCCACTTTTCACCATAATAAATTTCATGGAACACACCACTGTAAGAGGAATCCGTCTGTATCTCTATTCTGATTGTTTTTCCTGCATCAGAAGAATCCAATTCCACAAACACCCATGCTACTGCACTTACTTTGCCAAACAGTCTGGTCTCTTGCGTAGAGTATTCATGTCGCAAAATATCGTCCACATAGACTTTCATCTCCTGTTTGGAACTGCGAATACTTAAATAGATATTATCCTCTACATCAACGGGGAGTGTATTTTCAATAATAATCAGTTCGTTGCGGCCGGCTTCACATTTTCCCGGAATTTGAATTTCCTCTCGTGATCCGTCCTCTTTAATCCATATCCATCCATCCGAAAATGTGGTCAGATTACTCTTTTCTTCTCTGTTTTCCACAGGTAAAAAAATCTGCCCCAAAATCCAATACAAAAATACACCGGTTACAAAACAAAGAAAGATTATTTTCAAAAGTGACATGTACTTAGAATTATCTAATTTGTTCATATTCCCTCCACACAAGTAGTTACTTTTAGATTCCGCTTATTCATATATCCATTATAACCAAATTGTCTGATTTTTTCAACACAATAACGTCTTTTCACAGACAAAATTGTATATAGCAAAAGGCATAGGTTAACGCCCTATGCCTTTATAATTTACTACATTCTTATTTGATTAACTAAACAATCACTGATTTTTCTTATGAAAAATCAAACACATTGTATTCTTCACCGGTTTTACTGTCAATTACACGTATCGCATTATTGCCGTCATACAGTTCAATAAAAATCATTCCCTGCTTTACTTCAAAGTAATAGAAACTGTCACGGCTGATAATTTGATTAGACATTTCCGTTACATCCGTTGTGAGATATTCTTCAACCCCCAACATATGTATCTCTGTGCCGTTCATATCTGAATAGTACAGATATCCATCTTCAAAGTAAATGTCCTGCGTAATATCAAACTCCTGCAAATCGGTTGTCACAACTTCATATTCAGAACCATCCTCCGATGTCAGGTACATACTATTATCATCGCCAATAAATGCCAGATAAACATTGCCTGCCACCTCAAACGCACTGATACACTTCGTTGTACCCAAACCATAATCAGCAAGGCTGAACAAATATTCCTTGTCGGTTCCGTCTAAGCGCATCTTATAGATAGCGCCATCGTTTAAGCACTCATAATATACATATCCGTTAAGAATACTATAAAAATTGAATGCATGTTTTTCAGGGTCTACACAGTAATAATCCCCCGTTGCAGGCTCATAACACCAGTAAGAATACTCGTCATCGTAATTTTCAAAATAAATCTTTCCGTCCGCATAGCAGAATGCATATACCTGTGTTCCGTCAAGCAACAATTCGGGTGTTGCTCCCTCTACTATCTCGCGTCTCCAAAAACCAGAGGTTTCTGTCATCTCGTCATAAGCTGAATAATATACCGCATTATCAATTACCATAAAATATCTGACATCCTGTTCAGATAAAATAATAAATTTTTCTGTATCCGTATAAACCAGAGAGTTGGGTTCCCACTGGGTACTATGCATAACCAGATATTCTACGGCTTCATTGGTGTATGCAGTAAAACTTGCCATTTCCGCCTCAATATCATCTGTTATGACAATAGGTTCCGGAGTCTCTTCAACAGGTTCCGGCATAGGTTCTTCCGTCGCTTCCGGTATCGGCTCCTCAGTCACTTCAGGTTCTTGATTCGTTTCAAGTGTTTCTTCCGGTTCCCGGGTTTCCTCATCTTCTTCTGTTGTTTCTGTGATTGCAGCCACATCCCGGTCATTATCCTTACCCTTATCACCGCCTAAAAATAAAGCCGCCAGAATAATACCCACAATAAGAATGAGCACTGCAACAAGTCCTGCAATAAGGATTCCCACCTTACTTTTCTTTTGCGGAGCACTATTCATGGGATACTGCATGTTAGGCTGTTGTGCATATTGCATATTGGGTTGCTGTACATACTGTGTATTCGGTTGTTGCGCATACTGCATATTGGGTTGCTGCGCATACTGTGCATTCGGTTGTTGCACGTACTGTGCATTCGGTTGTTGCACATACTGTGCATTGGGCTGCTGTGTATACTGTACATTAGGTTGCTGCACATACTGTGCATTGGGCTGCTGTACATTCGGATTGTTCATTGACGCATCATTTTGTTGTCCGCCAAACAGGTTGTTTTGTGAATCCATTTTTCCTCCCTCACAGATATCGGTTCCTATTTCATTTATGTACCTTATCTGCTATGTTTTTCAACATAATATCACAATAACCGCCATTTTTCAACGTTTTTTGCCAACAACTCCATTCAGTCCGTTACTAGTTTTTATTTATTTTCACATCATCATTCTTGAATATCATTCTAAGGAAATTATACAAATGCGGCTTTACACTGGTATGGTCATGACCGGTTTCTTCCATCAAGTGCCAAAGATGTTCTGTTCCGTTCTTTTGCAAAATGGTATGGTACAAATTAGGATAGGAAGTGACCACATAATCTTTTTTTGAAGCACTGATCAAAAAAACATAGGGCGATACATCTTCAAAAATCATTTCTTCCGCTTCCATTTGTCCCGGATGCATGGGGGAATTTGCAACCGGAATTAATCCCGGAGCCGGACAAACCGCACCCACATAGCCAAACACCTCCGGATTAGAAAATCCAATAAACAAAGACTCTCTTCCACCCATGCTAAAACCTGTAATTGCCGTATTTTCCCTGCCTTTCGCAACAGAAAAAGTACTTTCCACAAAAGGCATTAAATCAGTAATTAAATCATGAATGAAATTATCATAACTCAAGGAATTTGCCATATCCATGCCGGTACAATAGGGCATGTCTTTATTACAAAATATGTAAGGAAGTACCACTATCATTTCTTCTGCTTCACCGCTTGCATACAGGTTAGCAAGCATGGTATTGATATTTACAACCGGTCTTGCCATCCAGTCTTCATTATCGTAATATCCATGAAGAATATAAAGCACCGGATACTCTTTCTCCTCAGTATAGTTGGGCGGTAATAAAATATTGACATTGGTCTCCCTTTCAGCAGTTGTGGAATAATAAGTATATTTCACAAATTCCGGATAAAGGACACCCTCTCTAATCTCTTCAATATCTTCCGGCGGCATTTCAACGATATAATCCTGATACTGATTCATATTTGATATCATCCCGCTACACTCCTTTCTGTTTGCCTCTGTTACAACGGTATTTTCCTGTTGTATTCCACAACCGGTTATTCCCAACGCAATGATTCCAAATAAAAATGTTACTGTGTACAATTTGAAAGCATTCATACTCATCTCTCCTTTTCATAACAGTAACATTTTTCCATGGTTTATTCAATTTGACATTTCTAACACAAATTATAAAAAATTAATAAATTGTATGTTAATTTTTTAAATGTATTTTTGATAACACCCTTATGTTCTCTATATCTTTTATATTATAATCATGTTCATTTTACAAAACTATTGACTTCTTATGCAGGTTCGGATATGTTAAAAATACAAGCATATTCCTGAGGTGATTTCATGAAAATAAACGAAAGTATTTATCCCTATAATATCGAAGTCCGAAAACTCCCCATATACCTGACCGGAATCGGCGGAACCGAATACCAATACCACGTTATCCGACCGGAAGGATACCACTGGCATCAGATATTGTTCAGTGCAGGCGGCAACGGTTTTTTAAAATACGACAATACCACTCTGCCTGTTTCTGAAGGAGATTATTATTTTCTTCCTGCAGGCTATCCCCATGAATATTATTCTGAAAATGAAACCTGGGACGTGAAATGGATTACTTTTGACGGATACGCTTGTTCACATATCCTCAGCCTGTTCGAAATGACAAAACCAATAATTATAAAGCCACAAGAATCCACCGCTTTGCAAAATATCTTTCACAAGATGTATTCTGCTCAAAAAACAGATAAAGAGTATGGCGATTACGTCTGCTCCGGATTTGTATATGATTATATTATTGCATTTCATCACTGTATGGATAATAAGCTAAACAAAATCCGAAAAGAACGCAGCAATCTCCTTTTGCCTGTTCTTAATTACATTGATGAAAACTTCCATACTGACTTCCCCTTAACACACCTTGCCGAGTTAGCAGGCATCACGCCACAGCATCTATGTCGGGTATTCAAGGAATCCATGAATATGCGACCCATTGAATACTTGACCCAGCGAAGACTTTCCGAAGCCAAACGGCTTCTTTCGCGGAATGAATTTACAATTGCAGAAGTGGCAGTTCATTCAGGCTTCCCTGATGTGGGGTATTTTAGTACCGTCTTTAAAAAGCACGAAGGTATCACGCCTATGGAGTATAGAAAAAGGGTTGGAGTAAAATAAGCGGGACTCCTTTTAAAGTTTTCCAATAGAAGACCATAGATTTAGCTGCATATCCCTAAAGCTTTCCTGTTTTGCTGTATGTATTATATCTGTTTCCCGTAATTGCCCCAACAACAGAGGTGACGCAGGATTGTGATTTTGCATATTTTCCATAACTGTCTTTGCATCATAATTAGCATAACAATATTTGCACATATGCCCACATGTGTTATAGGCACCAATATCACACCCTAACATACAACCACATCCTGTTCTGGCACCTTTTACTTTGGGCACAATTAAAGAACAACCAATTGCCTTTTCATACACGGAAACTGTCATGCAACCGCTACAGTCCACTCCGTAAGCATTAAGCTCTGTCCCTTCCGCACAGGACTTTATTATCATACCGTATTGGTTTCCGATACGGACAAATTCTTTTGCCAGTTCAATACGCTCTTCTTTTTTCACTTCCCTTACTTCTGGAAAATTACGCAATACTTTTTGGTACAAATCGATAAAGCTAATCACACAGGTATTCGTATAACCGGACAACGTACTTGCCATTCTCTCAAATTCTTTAATGTGGTACTGTACAGTATATGTATCAGAAATAAAAATCGGGTCATACCGCCAAGCAATGGAATGGATGCCTACTTCTTTAGACAGTATCTTGAAAGCTTCCATTACTTTTTCTTTCTCAGGTACGTTAGGTTCTATTTCCTTCCCATAAGGGGTAATGGTAACAAACCAATACTGTCCATAATCTTTTAACAAATCCAGATACTGTAGAAATGGTGCCGGATTTTTGGTACAGAAAGAAATCAAATCTACCACTTCCGGTGAGATTTGATATTTGGTTACCTGTATCGGATTATACGGATTTCGAACCATCGCGTATCCTTCTTTCAGACGATTCGCAAACCACTCCGAATAAAAAGCCGGAATATCCGTTCTAAGACCGGTATGAAGTATCATCGGGGTATCCTTTCTGTAAAAATGATAAAAAGCGTTGTTTTACCTTCTCTTTTTCTTAACTGCCACAAATCCAAATATGCCACACGCTACCGCTCCCACTAACAGTAAAGGTAACCATAAGGGCATCTCTTTATCTGCTTCACCGCTTTCTGTTGGTGCCGCAGACGTAATGACATACTCTGAACAGTGGTGGATACTAAATGTAACCTGTTTGCCCGTATATTTCCCTTCACTTACAAACTCTCTACTGCCGGTTTCAGGATTACAATAATAAAAATATAAAGTATCTCCCTCACTATAATTTACACTATCACTTGGAATCTGTACTGTAACTTCTGTATTCTGCGGTAACAAACCGGAAAATGCAAAATCCACAGAAACTTCCGTCTCGCTTATGGCTTGTACCGTTGCTTCTGCTGTGAAACTCTCCGGCATCTGTCCATCTGAAAACTTCCATTCCACGTTTTTTTCTATATTGGATACAACCAACGCATCTTCTATTGTTCCCTCTTCTGGCTCATCCGGCTCTTGCGAATCCGATACAGTCTCCTGTCCGGAGTTTTCCTGTTCTACGGCCTGGTCTGCCTGGTCTTCTTCATCCTTCACCGCCCCCGAGTCGTTGGCTTCTGTAGTTTCTTCTATCGTTGCATCCTCAGTTTCTCCCGTAGTCTCTTCTATCGTTTCTTCTGTTCCGTTACCTTCTACAAAAGCATCATTGTTACCACTCTCATCAGCGGGCTCGGTAGGAATTGTATCCGATGGAGGTGTTACAGCTAAGCTCTCCCGCAAGACGTGAACCTCTTCCGCACTCACCACCATATTCTCCGGCAAAACCTTCGTTAACGTCACATAAATTCCATTTACATCTGCTTCCGCTTTTTGTAAGTCATAAAGTTCCAAAAAATTTGCACCGTAAGCGCCAAAATACGTTTCCGTTATGGGAACAAAAACACCTAAATCCGTAATGTACTTGTAGGAATAAAGTGATTTGCCTTTCAAAAACTTAAATTCCGGTTCATACAGAATAAAGTTAGCCCATGTCATATTTACATCCGACACTTTAATCATGGCGATGTCTTCCGTAATGCCTGCTCCGTTCAAAATTGTCATAGCACTCTCATTTGTAGTCATTGCTACGGAAGGTGCCATAGCTCCGGTCGGTACACTGCCACCCACAAAAAAAGTTTCATAATACAAATCCATTTCCGTCCATCCGGCATTTGCTATCGCAGATGCATTGGCCTCCGACAAACTTGCGCCCTCCATATAAATGCCCAGAATGGACCTCTTATACCCTGCAGGTGAGATATTGGCATGTAACTCTGCAAGCAAAGTATCCACGCTTGAAGTGTTCAGTACATCTGCCACCAATCCGTATCCCCAATTACACACCTGGATATTTAAATTGGGACTCTTGTACAAACAGTTATCAGGGGTCCAATCCGCCTCAATAGTAGGTACATCAAAATGGGTATTGATTGCAAAAACATCCACCGTTCCCTGAAAAAATAAGACAATGGAACATATAATGCAAAGAAATGCTTTCACAGTATTTTTCACGTGTTTTTTCATTGGTATCTCCTTTGAATCAAGTAAGTATAACAATAATTATACATAGAATATCAGGAAAAAGCCATAAGAATACTAATCATCATTTCCATCTCGTCCGGTCTGGATTCAACGCCACGTTTGGACTTTATGCGGTAACCGACAGAAATAATAACATCCAACGAGTAAAATGGTACTAACTGCTTAACACCATCAACACGCAATTTTTGCGTGTTGTTTTCTCTATCCACTTCATTGTCCGTAAAAACATTATTAATATGTTTTCTGACTGTCTTTTCATCCCTCTCAAACAACATGGACATTTGATTTGCACTTAACCAAACCGTCTCCTGCTCAACGTTTACCGGTATTTAATACAATGTCTACATATTTTCTTGTATGGACTCTGTTCTTAACTTTATTTGAATATACATTAGGTATTTCTCTTCTTAAATAATCAATATATCTTAAATTCTTCCGCCAAAGAACACTTCCTCCCAAAACAAAAAGGGAGCTTACGCTCCCTTGAGTTTAAAATCTCCCACTTATTGGTAGGGACTCTCCCGAAGATAGTTTCCTATCTAACTTTATTATATGTAGCGTAATAAAAAAATCAATATTAATCTGTTTTTTGTACAAATATGTTTCTTTGTACAAACTTTAAGAATCAGTAACCGATTTATACAAAAACCCCGCACCTTTAAAGTGCGAGGCCATATACTACCTAAAAATTTACGCTCTCTTAAGTCAGAGTTTTTGCAAAAATCTTTTTTAACACAGCTGCAGGGATATCTTGTTTTAGGAAAATCTGCAGCATTCCTTTTTGTGTTACTTTATATCCCACTAACATGTCTTTATACTCCAACACAGCGTTTGCTTCAATGTTAATATGGTCATTGAATGGAATAAGTCGTACAAAAGATTCTCCAATATAATAACTCGGCAGTTTAGCCCACATAGTTTCCCGGGGTTCAGACGGTGCACTGTCAAAAACCAGTTTTCTCAGTGTATTATACATATCGATAATTTCATTTGGATACTTTTCTATGTATTCTCTTACCTGCTTAGTCATTTTTTATCCCTCGATTTCGATTCGGTTATCTTTTTTTATACACAACTAATTCCGGATTGTTACCATTCTCCTCGTAAGTACACACCAAGAGAAAAGTTGTATTAGCAACAATGCCAAAGCATCTGTCTCCGCCAAACTCACACGGAAGTTGATTACCAAGATATGTTGCACTATCATCTAAAAATTGTACAACTGTTCCGTTCGGCAATGTGTATTCCAGATTTACAAAACTACCTGAAAGCACGTTTAAGTTTTCCACTTTAGGAAGACCTTCTACATTTAAATCATTAAATTCGTCAATTAGTTTTTTCTTAAAATTCTCAAAATCTGCATTATCGCCAAGTTCTGAATACTTCTTCCAAAAATCCAAAGTAAACTTCCCCTCATTATAACACCACTTACAATATTCCTCATTGAATACACCATCAATTTCTTTACTAGTGGTGGAATCATTAAGAGACATGCCACAACAATGGCAAACCATCTCTCGCGGCGAACCCAAAAGTGTATTAATAGAAACATCAAACAGTTTTGACAAAAGCTTTAGCGTTTCTGTAGAGGGTACTGTTTCTCCCTTCTCCCAACGTGATACAGCTTGACGAGTAACATATACTTTCTCTGCAAGTTCACCTTGGGATAAGCCTTTTTTAGTTCTAAGTTCACGTAGAATATTATTTACATCCATTCATTATCACCTCATAAGAATTATATATCTATGAGGCTTGTAAAACAAGCAACTGACTGTTGCGGTCTAATATACAAATGCCTGTGAATAGTATCAATTCAAAAAAATCTCCTCCTCAACCATACGGTTCGAGGAGGAGATTCAGTATTTTACTTAGTTTTCTTAACAGTTAATCAAGCAATAATTACTTATTGTTCAATGCTGCCTGTGCTGCTGCCAGACGTGCGATAGGCACGCGGAAAGGAGAACAGGAAACGTAGTTAAGACCTACTTTGTGGCAGAATTCTACGGAAGAAGGATCTCCACCGTGCTCACCACAGATACCTAACTTGATGTCAGGACGGGTAGCGCGACCCTTTTCAGCTGCCATCTTAACTAACTGGCCAACACCGGTCTGATCCAGTCTTGCGAAAGGATCGGATTCGTAAATCTTAGCCTGATAGTAAGAATCTAAGAACTTACCAGCGTCATCACGGGAGAAACCGAATGTCATCTGGGTTAAGTCGTTGGTACCGAAGGAGAAGAATTCAGCTTCTTCTGCGATAGCGTCTGCAGTCAGAGCTGCACGAGGAATTTCGATCATGGTACCGATGTGGTAAACGATATCGGAATTCTTTTCAGCCTTAACAGCTTCTGCAACTTCTACAACTACATCCTTAACATACTTAAGCTCTTTGATTTCGCCTACGAGAGGAATCATGATTTCAGGAACTACATCGTAACCCTTTTCATTCTTCACTTCGATAGCTGCTTCCATAACTGCTCTGGTCTGCATCTTAGCAATTTCAGGATAAGTAACTGCAAGACGGCATCCACGATGACCCATCATAGGGTTGAATTCGTGAAGAGCATCACATTTAGCCTTAACGTCAGCAACGGTCAGACCCATGTCTGCTGCAAGTGCTGCGATATCAGCTTCTTCAGTAGGAACGAACTCGTGAAGAGGCGGATCTAAGTAACGAACGGTCATAGGCTTGCCTTCCAGTGCTTCATACATAGCCTTGAAGTCTGCCTTCTGGAATTCGCCGATAGCCTTTAATGCTTCTTCTCTAGCTTCTACGGAATCAGAAAGGATCATCTTTCTGAACTTAGGAATTCTGTCTTCACCGAAGAACATATGCTCTGTACGGCACAGACCGATACCTTCTGCACCAAGCTTAACAGCGTTTGCAGTATCTTCAGGAGTATCTGCATTGGTACGAACCTTCAGAGTTCTGAACTGGTCAGCCCAAGCCATGATACGTCCGAAGTTTCCGCCTACGGAAGCTTCTACAGTCTTGATATCGCCCTTGTAAATCTTACCGGTAGTACCATCTAAGGAGATGTAATCACCTTCGTGGAACTCATAACCGCCAAGAGTAAATACCTTAGCTTCTTCATCAATCTTGATTTCGCCACAACCGGATACACAGCAAGTACCCATACCACGAGCAACTACTGCTGCGTGAGAGGTCATACCACCACGAACGGTCAGGATACCTTCAGCTGCATGCATACCTTCGATATCTTCAGGAGAGGTTTCCAGACGAACAAGGATTACTCTTTCGCCACGGCCACCCTTACCAGCTGCCTTAGCTTCATCAGCGGTGAAGTAAACCTTACCAGCTGCTGCACCGGGAGATGCAGGAAGTGCGGAACCGATAACTTCGCCAGCCTTTAATGCTGCTGCGTCGAAGGTAGGATGTAATAACTGATCTAAGGACTTAGCTTCGATACGAAGAACTGCTTCTTCAGGAGTGATCTTTCCTTCATCTACTAAGTCACATGCAATATTGATAGCTGCAGGAGCGGTTCTCTTACCATTTCTGGTCTGTAAGAAGTACAGTTTGCCTTCTTCAATAGTGAATTCCATATCCTGCATATCACGATAGTGATTTTCAAGTTTGTTAGCGATTTCCATGAATTCTTTGTAGCATTCAGGCATATCTTCTTCCAGTTTGGAAATGGGCTGAGGTGTACGAACACCGGCAACTACGTCTTCACCCTGAGCATTGATCAGGTATTCACCGTAGATACCCTTTTCACCGGTAGAAGGGTTACGGGTAAATGCTACACCGGTACCGGAGGTTTCACCCTTGTTACCGAATACCATGCACTGTACGTTAACAGCGGTACCCCAGTCACCAGGGATATCGTTCATACGTCTGTAAACGATAGCACGAGGATTGTCCCAAGAACGGAATACAGCCTTAACTGCGCCCATTAACTGTTCCTTAGGATCCTGAGGGAATTCTTCGCCGTTCATAGCTTCTCTGTAAACAGCTTTGAATCTTTCTGCTAAATCCTTTAAGTCATCAGCAGTCAGTTCGGTGTCGTAAACAACACCCTTTTCTTCTTTCATCTCATCGATGATCTTCTCAAAAAAGGACTTCGGAACTTCCATAACTACGTCAGAATACATCTGAATGAAACGACGATAGGAGTCATATGCGAATCTGGGATTACCAGTCTTCTTTGCGAAGCCTTCTACAGCTACATCGTTCAGACCCAGGTTTAAGATGGTATCCATCATACCGGGCATGGATGCTCTCGCACCGGAACGAACAGAAACCAATAAAGGATCTTCGGTATCACCGAACTTCTTGCCCATAAGAGCTTCTAAGTCAGCGATGTTTGCAAAAATCTGTTCCTGAATTTCTGCAGAAATTGTCTTACCCTGCTTGTAATAATCAGTACAAGCTTCGGTAGTTACAGTAAAGCCCTGCGGAATGGGAAGACCTAAGTTGGTCATTTCAGCAAGGTTAGCACCCTTACCACCAAGCAGGTTTCTCATGTCGGCATTGCCTTCTTTGAATTTGTACACCCATTTGTTCATGTGTCTTGTCTCCCTTTTCATAAATTTTGCGAAACTGTGAACCCCGGGTATGGAAGCATTTGCTTCCTCCCATATACATCGGCAGAAACCACCCCTGGTTCCTACACTAATTCCCAACTATTATACTAATTTGACAAAAAAATATCAAGTTATTTAATTCATTTCTTCTTTATGGAAATAACTTTCGTCTAATCTACCCAAAACAACAGGATTTCTTTCATGCATTTTAACCAAAATAACGAAGCAAAAAATGCCCTGTTTTAGCGGCCATACTTTGGGAGAAGCTGCACCGTAAAACAAAGGCATTTTCCGGGAGTGTTCCTGTTATGTATATGTCCATCCGTCTGCATACCCATAACAGCGATATCTCCTAAAAGACTCCTGCCACTTATATTACGAAAAGGCGATACTCATACGCATTCACTGCTTACGAATTCCTAAAATGGCAATCCTCTTTTACCCACACCATATCATATTATTTTCTTTATTCCATAACAGAACTGGCACATTTTTTCATTTGGTTACATCGTTACCTGGGCACCGGTTACGTCGTGCACGGTTTTTCTGCCATTTTTAATCAAAAAGGCAAAATATTTCCAAACTCAAAAAAATGTGCCAGTTCTGTTATGGTTCATTTGGGGTTCTCCTTTTACAATCCAACCACAAAACACAAAAGAAAAGGAGATTTACCCATGAAAAAAATCAAAAAATTTGTAGCTGTTGTTGCACTTTGTGCGTTAGCCGCTCAGGCTGTAGTTTCTTTTGCTCCCAAGGCAGATGAACCGGTTATGGTGGCAAAGTCGGATTTTGTCAAAACTCCCATTGGCATCTAATTAATATTTTTCAATAAGATGTTTTTCCAAAAAATCACAATCTATTTTTCTGCCAAACAACTTATTGAGCGCATAGGAAGCCTTCACATATTGAAGGCTTTCTTTAGTGCTATAAATGCCTTTTTCCCACAAATGTTCCATATCCCATCCCCTATCGTATACAGTAATATTTAAAATAGCACCTCTTCCACTTTGTAATCCTGCTACAATTCCTTTATCTG
>JAZNNL010000096.1:0-26757 GCA_045580245.1 Lachnospiraceae bacterium | reverse complement strand
TTAAATGTACCTTCGCCTTCCAATACTGCGGTAATTTTTACTTCATCACCCTTTGCAATATCTGCAATCCAATCCTGCAGATTGAATGAATACTTATCATCTGTTGTTGTAAAGGTAAACAACGCTTCAGGTGCAGGGGTTTCAGTAGGTGCAGGAGTCACTTCAGGTTCTGCTGCTACTCTTTCTACATTTAAGGATACCAGTGTTACATCACTTTCCAGATTCCAAATCTGTACTTCGGGTGTATTCCATTCACCGTCAAATGCTGCTACCATGGTTCCTACTGCAGTTGTACTGTTGTTATTGTACTCTGCTACTGTTGTCCATGCGTAACCGTTTGCATTGCTTTCATCCAGTACATTTGCTCCGATTCCGCCGTTAAATGTACCTTCGCCTTCCAATACTGCGGTAATTTTTACTTCATCACCCTTTGCAATATCTGCAATCCAATCCTGCAAATTGAATGAATACTTATCATCTGTTGTTGTAAAGGTAAACAACGCTTCAGGTGCAGGAGTTGCGGTAGGTTCAGGTGAAGTTCCCGGTGCAGGGGTTGCGGTAGGAGCAGGGGTTGCATCAGGATCCGGAGTTGCATCGGGATCCGGTGTTGCATCAGGATCGGGTGTTGCATCGGGATCCGGTGTTGCATCAGGGTCTTCTGTACCTTGACCTTTTTCCACGATAACTACACTGCATGAATTCATTGATACGCCGGTATTTGCCCATTCTACATAAACCTGTAAATATCCTGCCGCTGCAGGTACGGTATAGGAATAAGTAGCAGAACCACCGCTTGCACATTCATATGCAGAGGACTGGTTCCAAGCACCGTCTTCACTGGAGCCACCTAAGTTAACCTTAAAATAATCATCAGAGGATAAGGTTACTGTAAATCTAATAGTATCGCCGGGTTCAAAATCAGCACAATAGGATGCTGCATCCAATACAATTTTATCATTGGTCTGGTATCCTGCGGATGAACTTCCATTACCTTCACCCTTGGATACGATTGTTACTGTAATCGAATCTACAGATACAGAGGTGTTTGTCCACCAAATCTGTAATTCCACGCTACCAGCGGCATCAGGGATTGTTAAGGACCAGGTAGTAGAACCGCCGTTACAGTCCATCTGGCCTAAACTGTTCCATGTTGTATCCTGGCTGCTACCGCCTAAAGTTCCGTTAAAGTAATCATCGGAAGATAAATTAGCAGTTACCTTAATGGTATCGCCGGGTTCAAAATCAGCACAGTAGGATGCAGGATTAATTGCAATGGTATCGCCACCTACATATCCGGAAGTGCTTTCAGAACCACTACCGGTTACAGTTACATTAATAGATTTTACTACAACTTTGGTACCGGGTTCTACCCACCAAATGCCAATCTTTACATAGTCATATGCTGCCGGAACGGTTAAGGTCCAGGTTGAAGCACCGGATACATCTCCAGACTCTGTCTGTACCCAGCCACTGCCTTCTGCAGTACTGCCACCCAGACAACCATTATATGTTTTGTCAGAGTACAGGGATACTGAAACCTGAATGGTATCGCCCTCTTTAAAATTGCTGCAGTATGCAGAAGGCTTAATTTCAAAATCAGTATTCTTAGAGCTTGCGGTCAGGATTGCTCCGTCGAATCCCGCTGCAGCTGCACCCTTTGCAGTTACCTTTACAGAGATGGACTGAATACCAACTGCTGTTCCGCTTAACCAGTCAACGCCAATTTTCACCTGGTCACCGGTTACATTAGAAGCGCTGAATGTCCATGTTGCGGTACCTGCATCGTCTTTGGAATAATCATTCTGTGACCATGTATAACCACTTCCTGTGCTAACACCGATTGCACCGCCAAAACCACCGTCACCTTCCAAGGTTACGGAAACAGTAATGGAATCACCGGCTACAAATCCGGGACAGGATGCAGGAAGATTAATCCAATATTCACCTGCACTTTCAAAAACTTTAATATATGTACCACTTAATCCTGTTGCTGTTTCAGTTGCTTCCAGTTCTAATTCTTCTAACATTTCTGCATCTTCTTCAGCTTCAGTTTCATTTTCTTCATCAGTTGTTTCTGATTCCTCAGCATCTGTTTCTACATCTGTTTCTTCGTCAGCCTCGGTTTCTGTTTCTGCAGTTTCAGAATCAGCTTCCTCATCAAGACCGGCAAGAGGGACATCCTGGTCTCCCACTTCTGCCATATCTGTGTCTGTTTCATTATCTGCAAGCTGTTCTGTTCCTGTTGCATTCTGATCTGCCATGGTTGCATTGTCTTTGTTTCCCAAAACATTAACACCGATTACAATCGCAAGTACAATTATAAGAGCACCAATGCCACCTGCGATGGGCAGCCATTTCTTATCTTTCATTTCTCTTTCTCCTCCCATTTGGTTCGTTTAACTTTAGTTAAATTAACTTAATTTAATCATTTTTAATTTCTGTTTAATTTGTTGCTATTGTTTGAATTTTGCCTCCTTTTCATTCATTTTCGTTGTTTTGAACATTTTGCACCACTTATCAACCTCGTTTTTGTGCACTTTTATGTCCATTAAGTTTTAACTCCCCAAACCTTTTGTTTAACTTTATACTAAAGCTCAAAGTTAACAATGTCAAGCATCATATTAATTTATCAGCGCTCAAGTAAGTAAATTAAAGCTAATTTTAACCGTTTTAAAACTAATTTTAGCCTAAATGCCACTTTTTTCGGCAAAAAAACGTTTTTAAATTTGGAAACTTTTTTTGCACTTTGTACAAGTTCTAATGGCTACGTATTCATTTATCAGCACTTTTAACAATTCCGCCTCTGCAAAAGTTTCGTACCTGCTTTGCATTTTGCATAATCAGTATTTCCATCCAAGAATGCGGATAACAAAAAAGCCCGTATTCCCAAAGGGAATACGGACCACTATACAACATGCACAAACACTATTTAATTTGTTCTTCATTCATCCTATTTATCTTGTTTCCAATGCACTTGCAATATCCTTCTGCATATCAATCACGGCCTGTCTGGAGGCATCCGCATAATTTTCAGCCCCAAAGTTTGCATATTGTTCCTGCTTGTATGCTGCAATAATGCCTCTGGAAGAATTGATAATTGCGCCCAGGCCATCTTCATTAAAGAAATGCACCAAATCAGCACCTTTTCCACCCTGTGCGCCGTAACCGGGCACCAGAATAAAAGTATTGGGCATTACTTTTCTCAAAATCTTACCCTGCTCAGGATAGGTTGCTCCTACTACTGCACCTACATAACTGTAGGAACCGTTCTCCGGCATGCACTCTGCACCCCATTCAGCTACCTTTTCACCAACCAGTTCATACAGGGCTTTACCGTCTACCAATCGGTCCTGGAATTCCCCACTGCTGGGATTGGAGGTTTTTACCAGTACAAAAATACCTCTCTTTTCTTCTTTACAGACTTTCATAAAAGGCTTTACACCGTCAGAACCCAGATACGGATTTACGGTTACAAAGTCTTCATTAAACCCATAGAAAGACCGGCTGCCCACACCGGCTTTTCCCAGATGTCCGATTGCATACGCTTCGGAAGTAGAACCGATATCACCACGCTTAATATCACCAATAACTACCAGACCTTTTTCTTTACAGTAATCCACCGTTCTCTGGAAGGCTTTCATACCTTCGATACCGAACTGTTCGTACATTGCAACCTGAGGCTTTACCGCAGGAATCAAATCATATACCGCATCCACAATGCCTTTGTTGTACTGCCAGATAGCTTCCGCTGCACCGGCAAGGGTTTCCCCATACTCCGCAAACGCCTTCTTCTGGATATGCTCCGGGATATAATTCATCATAGGGTCCAGTCCTACTACAATAGGCGCATTGGTTTTCTTGATTTTCTCGATTAAGGTATTTATCATATTCTTTTCCTCTCTTCCATTTGAGCCCGACAATCAGCCGGGCTCCTTTGCTATTTTCCGTACTATACGGTAACAAGACTCTCCGCATATTTTTTAATATTGGAGGCATTGACATATTTCTTAAATTCATCGCCATTTACAACGACTAAGGTAGGTGCCTGCATGACACCAAAACGCTGTACCAAATCAGCATTCTCTTCTGCATCTATCACTTCGTACTCCACGCCCTGTAAATATTCTTTTGCAATTTTGCAGTTAGGACATGTCTTTGTAGTAAACAGATATCTCACTTCCCCGGCGCCATCATTGACTGTTTCGGTCACCGTAGTATCTGCTGCAACTGTATCTGTTTTTCCTGCACGCTTACATACAGAATTTGCCACATCATACTCTGTACGGTTTGCATACTCCTGCAATTTACCGTCATTCCAGTTCTGTACCGGTCTGTAATATCCGGTAATACGGCTGTATACTTCCGTTCCTTTTCCGCAATGAGGACATGTTTTTACTTCCCCTGCCAGGTATCCGTGTTCCTTACAAATGGAATAGGTAGGAGACATGGTATAGTAAGGCAGCTTATAGTTTTCCGCAATGGTTCTGACCAGATTCGCTGCTGCTTTCCAGTCAGGCAATTTCTCTCCCAAAAATGCATGGAATACGGTACCGGATGTATAAAGGGTCTGCAGTTCATCCTGAATATCCAGTGCATCAAAAATATCAGAAGTATAATCTACCGGCAAATGGGAAGAGTTGGTATAGTAAGGCACATCTCCCACATTACCTGCAGTCTTAATTGCAGGCCAGCGCTTTCTGTCATGCTTCGCCAGACGATAAGAAGTACTTTCTGCGGGAGTTGCTTCCAAGTTATACAAATCGCCGTACAGTTCCTGGTAATCGGAAAGCCTTTCTCTCATATGATTTAAGACTTCTTTGGTAAATTCCTGTGTACGCTTATCTGTCATATCTGCGCGCAACCAATTTGCATTCAGTCCCACTTCATTCATACCAACCAAACCGATTGTAGAGAAATGATTGTCAAAATTACCCAGATAACGCTTGGTATACGGATACAATCCTTCGTCCAAAAGTTTCGTGATTACGCCTCTCTTAATCTTTAAGGAACGAGCCGCAATGTCTAACATATGGTTTAATCTGGTATAGAACTCATCTTTATTTGCAGACAGGTATGCAATTCTGGGCATATTGATAGTGACAACGCCCACACTTCCGGTACTTTCACCTGAGCCGAAGAAACCGCCGGTTTTCTTACGCAATTCACGTAAGTCCAGACGCAGACGGCAGCACATACTACGCACATCTGAAGGCTCCATATCGGAATTAATATAGTTAGAGAAATAAGGCGTACCATATTTGGCAGTCATTTCAAACAACAGGCGGTTGTTTTCATTATCGGACCAGTCAAAATCGCTGGTAATGGAATACGTAGGAATGGGATACTGGAAACCGCGACCGTTGGAGTCTCCTTCAATCATGGTTTCGATAAACGCTTTGTTTATCATATCCATTTCCTTCTTACAATCTTTATATTTGAAATCCATTTCCTTGCCGCCTACAATTGCAGGCAGTTCTGCAAGGTCGTTAGGAACAGTCCAGTCCAATGTAATATTGGAGAAAGGCGCCTGTGTCCCCCAACGGCTGGGCGTATTTACACCATAAATAAAGGCTTCAATACATTTCTTTACTTCCGGATAAGTCAGATTATCTACCTTTACAAAAGGAGCCAGATAGGTGTCGAAGGAAGAAAATGCCTGTGCACCTGCCCACTCATTCTGCATGATACCAAGGAAGTTTACCATCTGGTTGCAAAGTACGGATAAATGCTTTGCAGGCGCAGATGTAATCTTGCCGGTAATACCGCCTAAGCCTTCGGTAATGAGCTGCTTTAATGACCAGCCTGCACAGTAACCGGTAAGCATAGCCAGGTCATGAATATGAATATCTGCATTGCGGTGTGCATTTGCAATTTCATCATCATAGATTTCAGATAACCAGTAGTTTGCAGTTACCGCACCGGAGTTACTTAAAATCAAACCACCTACGGAATAGGTAACGGTGGAATTTTCCTTTACTCTCCAGTCCTCTACTTTTACGTAACTGTTTACTACATCCTTATAATCCAGAATGGTAGATTTCATGGTACGCATTTTTTCGCGTTGCTTACGATAAAGGATATATGCCTTTGCTACTTCTTCATAGCCGGCCTGTCCCAATACCTTTTCTACACTGTCCTGAATATCTTCCACATGAATGGATCCGTCTTTTACCTTATCCTGAAAATCTGCGGAAACGCGAAGCGCCAGCAAATCTACAATATCATTGCTGTACTGCATCTGTGTCGCATGAAACGCTTTCATAATCGCATCATTAATTTTCGTTAACGTAAAATCTACTTTCTCACCATCTCTTTTGATTACCTGAAACACCTGTGTTCCCTCCCTTTCCAAACGTTACTCTCAGTGTAGCACTTTCAAAAAGGAAAGTCAATGTAAAAACACAATATATTGTGTGTCGTTTTATCAAAATCGCAAAATGTGCAGTTCGTGCAAAGCGCGGGTAGCCGCGACATACATCAATTTCGCTATTTTAGGATTCTCCACTTCTTCTATCTGTGGCGGATTCCACAACAGCACCACATCAAATTCCAACCCCTTCACCATACGCACCGGCAACACCGTTATATCTTCCAGCCATTTTTCCACAAATAAAGACTCTGTCTCGTCTTTACATATTACTGCAATACTGTTATATCCTTTTGCTTTCGCACTTTCTATTATCTGTATCGCTTCTTTATACATCGCATTTTCATTGTCCAAAGCATATTCCTGTACCGGTATTCCATGACGGATGACCGGTTCAATCCGATACCGTCCAAAGGAAGCCTTTTCCAAAATCCTGCCCGCATATTGGGATATTTCTATGGTGTTTCTGTAACTTTTCTTTAACAGTCTGAAAGAATCCCTCTCACCGGTCATTACCCACTTACGCATATCTTCCCAGTCATTCATTCCCGTATCATAATTAATGTTTTGGGACACATCCCCCATTATGGTAAAGTAACAGTCCGGTAAAACTTTACGCAATACATAATAGGGCGTAACGCCAAAGTCCTGGGCTTCATCAATAAATATCTGTCCGAATTCCTCGTCCTCTTTTTTCTGTTTCACCCGGTAATAAATAAGTACCAGTGCCGCCACATCATAAATATCGTATTCTCCCGTAACACTTTGCTTTTCATGAGCCTCCAAGTCTATACTTCCCGGATACTCTTTTTCATAATGGGAAAGGAAATTCCGATAAATTTCATAGATACTCTCTTTCACTTCCCTCGCTTTGTAATAGTCCTTGTACTGTCTGCACTTTTTCTGAAAATATTCTTTTTCTCCTTCCGGACTTAAGAACTTTATTCTGGTCCGCATCCGCTCATCCAATGTGACAAGTAATCTGTAGATACTGTATGCAGGCTTTTCGTCCCGAAGCCTTTCGATACTGCTTGCTGTCAGAATGGTGCCCAGTTCCCTGTCTTTCACATCTTTCCCTGCCACAACATTTTCCCGTAAATGCAACAAGTATAACTCCAGATGCAGAAAGAATTGCATCCGGCTTCGGCAAACTGCATCAGCCAAAGGCTCTATTACTTTTTTCTTTTTGTTCCATTCCTTTTTTAAAAGATGCGTAAGCATTGCATCCATACGTTTTTGCTTTACATCCGGCACATCCAGTTCCGGCAGACCGCTTGTTATATAGGAAAGCAGCAAATCATTTCCTCCGATAACACAAAACTCATTGGAGGTAAATCGTTCTTTATAGTTATATAAAATATAGGAAATCCGATGCATGGCAACGGTTGTCTTACCGCTTCCCGCTACTCCCTGCACCAGTATATTTTTAAAAGGAGACTCTCTGATAATGGCGTTCTGTTCTTTTTGAATGGTTGCAATAATATCTCCCAGCACGGCATCTTTGTTTTTGGAAAGATATTGTACCAAAAGTGCATCATTTGCTGCCACATCACTATCATACCAGCCTTTAAGTACCCCTTTATCCACATCATATGTCCGCTTCAATTGCAGGTAAACGGGAATCTCCGGGCTCTGTAGCCTGCCCCCTTTTTCCTGCTCCGGTAACAGATAACTCCCTTCCCCGATTTCATTCTCGTAGTACACAGAGGAAATCGGTGCCCGCCAGTCCGCAATTACTACATCTGTTTTATTTCTGAAAACACCGTTCTTTCCAATATAAACCCGGCACTCCCCCAAAACACCCTCTTCCCTATAATCAATTCTCCCAAAATATGGATTATCATAGGCCGCTCGGTTCTTCTTCAATTGATTTGCCGCATGCTCCTCCAAACTGGCGCTGGTCATCATCTGGTTATAAAGCTCCACATCACCGCCCTGCATGGCTTTAAAAAGCTCTTGGGTCTTCTGATGCTTTTCTTCTAATTCCGCTTCATACCGGATTATATTATCTGCTATCAGTTTTCGGCACTCTTCAAAGTGTTGTTGTTCCTGTAATGTATCTTTTTCCATGATGACCTCCTTTTTGTTTAACAGATTTCTTCCTTTCTACAGTAATATGCTTTCAAATGTATCCTTCAAAGACCATTGGAAAACGTCGGTACTTAGGTGCTGTATAAAGCGATACGCTTTAGCACCTTATGTACCGTTACGTTTTTCATTGAGCGAAAGCAGGTCTGCGAAGGAACATTTGGGAAACATATAACTGTAGAAAGGAAGAAATCCCCCCGGTTCCTACTACAATTACTATACAGGAAAAAGAAAATATTACTAGACTTTTATTTCCGGATATGATATGATGCTTAATGTAATTGTACCCGAAATTATATTTTGAATTTCGGGTACTTTTTATTTTTATTTCGTTATTGTATTTTTCTGTCACGACTCTATTTTCCCGGTATGGTACCATATACTTTACATGCCTGAAAAAACATCACCAGAAATACGATTGTTGCCAAAAAGTTAGGAACCATCAACAATACCAGCACCGGCACCCATAATGCCAAAATCATCACTACCTGAAATACCGCCATAATCATCCAACAAATACGGATACTTTTACTGCTTAACTTTGCATTATATTTTTGCTCCGCTTCCGGCAGCCCCTTTACAATCAGATAAGAAATGCCAAGAGTTGCTAATGTGGTAATAATCGATAACGCCCACGACAATATCTTCCATTTCCCCGCAATGCCCAACAGATTCAATACATAGACCACTGCACTATAAAAAGATAATATAATTGCCCAAAGACGTGCCTTTCTAAAATAGGCTCCATCCGTCACCACATCACACAAACCGGCAACAATACATATGTAGCCGACAAAATCCGGCAACAACCCCAATACAATATTTCCCTTTGTGATATTATATTCTAAAAAGATTAATAAAAAGCCACCAAATATTTTACTCATTATTTATGTACTTCCCTTTATTTTGAAACTCTGTTTCCATTAGCGGGTAGATAAGAAACCGTATTCTCTCTGCGCCGTTTCATCATCAGGATATGTTTTTAAATAATTGTCTAAAAGCACTGTTGCCTGCGTATATTCTCCCAAATACTCATATGCAATGATTTCATTGAACTGCAAAGTCTGCATCATACCGTTATCCGAAATCTGCATTGCATTCTGAAAAGCTTCCAGCGCACGGTCATACTCTTCCTGTTTCATATAACACAACCCCAGCTGGTTGTAGATTTCTGCATTGCCCTGATTTTTATTGAGGTAACTGTTGTACACATTGGTAATAGCATAATTGTAATCTCCGGTTGCCTCATAAGCCATGCCTAAATATAAATACGCATCCGCAGTTCCTTCTGACTTCGCTTTTTCCAGCAAAACCTGTGCTTCTTCATAATGCCCTAAATAATACTGAATACAGCCTTCGTCATAATCACTCATTTTTTCAGAGCGCTCTTTTAACGCAGTCTCCAGATATGCTGTTCCCTGCGCCTCATACCCTTTGGATACCAGCAATTCATATACCTGAATCAGTCGCTTATAGTTATTGGGTTCTAGCCGAATCACCATATCAAAATCTGCTTTGGCTTCCTCAAACTTTCCCTGAGAAAGTCTTGCATTTCCACGCAGATAATAAGCATCCGTTTCCTCCGGTTTCAAAGCCAGAATGGCATCATAAATGGTTTCTGCTTCACTAAAATCACCGTTTTTCTGATATGCTGCGGCCAGATAATAATTTACGTCATAATCCATTTCAATCACCGTACCGTCACTGGCAGCCAGACAAAGCTTTAAATTTTCAATGGCTGCTTCATACTCAACCAGGCCGATGTACGCAATCCCCCTGCCGCGGGCAATCAGTCTCTCATCTTCTCCATTTAATTCTGCTGTATCAAATGCAGCCAGTGCCGCACGGTAATCCAAAGCAGCAATGTACTGCATCCCTTCTTCCACGGAAGAAGTTACACCTTGTTTACCGCAACCGGCCAGCATAAAAAGCAGTGCCAGCATAATCATCAATATATTTATCCGCATATTCTTTCGTCTTTTCATTCCGCCAATACCCCAAAATATCATCTTTTACTTCTTATTTTCCCATGATACCATCTTGTTAATATCATTATATTATCATAAAACAGTGCTCTATGCTAGTAGGTGCTTTCTTAAAATAAAAGTTCCTTGCAAGCAAAAAACACCTCCATGTTTTTACGGAGGTGTTTTCCACTGTTTTTACTGCTCTTTAAAGGTTCCGCAAGCAGTTTCCTTACAATCACTTGCACCGCAACCTCTGATATCCACATGATCTGCGGTACACTTATAATCCTCATTGTACACACATTTGGTTGCTTCACAGTCAATGCTGATGGTGCGGCTGGGGTGAGACAATGCACTGGTATATGCGCCGTCTCTTCTTTGTGCAAAGCTTTCGCAACAGGTTTCTTCTTCATTACGTGCTTTTTCACCACCTACGAAGATATCACCTTTACAACAGTAATGTTCTTTGTTATACAAACAGTTTTCTACACTACAACACAATTCTGCCATGATAAATCCTCCTATGAAAGAAATTTAGTGCCGTAGTTAGTATGCCTGTATGATGAATTATTTATACAAATTTAATTCAAAATTTTTATCAATTAAAATTGAAATACGTTGATGGATTCATCCAGTTTGTTAGCAACTTCTTTCATTGTATCTGCTTGTCCTGCCACACTTTCCATCGCTGTGGTTACTTCTGTTGCAGTTGCCAGTGTTTCCTGTGTACTAGCCGCATTTTCTTCTGCAATAGCAGTCAGATTCTGTACTACGTCAACAACTTTTACTCTGGCTTCATCCAGTTTTTCCATGCTACCGGAAATCATTTCTACACTTTCAATAGAACTGTCAATACCGGTCTTAACATCCGCAAATCCTGCACCTGTTTTTTCCACATTTGCATTCTGCTCATCTACGATTTCACGAACTGCATCCATGGTAGCAACTGCCTCTTCCGAATCATGAATCAGGGAATCTGTAATTTCCTCAATCTGTCTTGCAGACTGGTTGGACTGTTCAGCAAGCTTCTGAATCTGTTCTGCAACAACCGCAAAGCCTCTACCCTGCTCACCTGCTCTCGCTGCTTCGATAGATGCATTTAAGGAAAGCAAATTGGTTTCTGTTGCAATCTGTGCAATAATAGTGGTTGCTTCTTTAATCTTAAGTGCAGATTCATTGGTTGTATGAGTCTGTTCATAAATCTTATCAATTGCTTCTTTCGTTTTGGCATTGGTTTCATCCAACTGCTGCAATGTAGCAATCGCTTCATCACCGGCTTTCTGCATTGCCTGCGCATTCGTAAGCAGTTTTTCAACCTGCCCAACGGATTCCTCTACCATGTTACCGATTAAAATAATGTTCTCGGTAGCCTTTTGGGTTTCTTCTGCCTGAGAGTTTGCTCCGCTTGCGATTTCATCCACTGCACGTTCTACCTGCGTAATTGCTTCGCTGGTTTCCTTTGTACCAACACTTAGATTGTCAGCTTCTTCATTCAATAATTCACTTTCACCCTTCAACCGTTCTACCAGATTCATCAGTGCTTCCCGCATTGCAAAAACGGAACGTGCCATCTGACCGGTTTCATCTTTGCGTTTTGCCAGCTTATGCTCATTACCGCTTGCTCTGAAATCCAACTTCGCCAGGTTTGCTACACCTTTGTTTAACATATTAATTGGCTTTATAATTAACATGGAAATGGCACCGCCTAAAATTGCAGCAATTACCACACTAATTATGACAACAAGCAGAATACTTTTGTTCACCTGAACAAATGCATCAGCAGGAACATATTGTTTTACAATAGGCATCACAGCCAAAATCATAATCACTACCGCAACAATAACCGCCAGCTGGACAGTCCAAACTACTTTTACTGCAATGGAATGCATTAAGCTTGTTTTATTTGTAGTATTCTTCTCTTTTTTCATAGTTATAACCCACCTTCCTATGTAATAAACATCGTGAATATATTTTACACCAATTAATGTAGTTTTTCAATATTTTCTGACTTTATATTCAAAACAATCCGGACTTTTTTACAAAGAATCCCCGGTGTCGAATCTGCATCTGCATTTTAAACACCGGGGGACTTTTATGAATTCATTTATTTATTCTCTTCCTGCACTTCTACCTTGCGGATTTCCTTGGTACGGATTTCCTTGGTAATCTCTGTAATAAAGGTATCTAAGGTCTTCTGGCCTTCGTCACCTGCAAAACGGCTTCTTACGGATACCAGTTTTTCCTCTTCTTCCTTCTGACCGACTACCAACATATAAGGTACTTTTGCCAGTCTGGTTTCACGAATCTTGTAACCAATCTTTTCGGAACGGTTATCAACAGTTACCAGTACACCATTCTTCTTTAATTCTGCTGCTACGTCTGCTGCATACTCAGCATACTTTTCAGAAATAGGCAGTACACGTACCTGTTCAGGACATAGCCATGTAGGGAATTTACCTTCGTATTTTTCAATTAACCATGCAAGGGTTCTCTCATAGCAACCCATGGAAGTTCTGTGAATGATATAAGGACGTACCTTGTCACCGTTCTGATCGATATAGTACATATCAAACTGCTCTGCAAGCAGCGCATCCCACTGGATGGTAATCATGGTATCTTCTTTACCGTATACATTCTTTGCATTGATATCTACCTTGGGACCGTAGAATGCAGCTTCTCCCACATCTTCAGTAAAGGGCAAATCCAGTTCGGTTAAGATGTCACGGATGTGCTGTTCGGTTTCTTCCCAAACTTCAGGCTCACCGATATATTTTTCTTTGTTGTCAGGATCCCACTTGGATAAGTGCCAGGTAATATCATTTTCCAGTCCCAAAGTGGTCATAACGTGCTTAGCCAGTGCGATACAACCCTTGAATTCTTCTACCATCTGGTCAGGACGTACAATCAGGTGCCCTTCGGAAATGGTAAACTGGCGCACACGGGTCAGTCCATGCATTTCACCGGAGTCTTCGTTTCTAAACAGAGTAGAAGTCTCGCCGTAACGGATGGGCAGGTCACGATAGGAGTGCTGGGTTGCCTTGTATACAAAATACTGGAAAGGACAGGTCATAGGACGAAGTGCAAATACTTCTTTGTCCACTTCTTCATCACCCAGTACAAACATACCGTCTTTGTAATGATCCCAGTGCCCGGAAATCTTGTAAAGATCACTCTTTGCCATAAGAGGAGTCTTGGTTCTTACATAACCCCACTCATTATCTTCCAAATCTTCAATCCATCTCTGGAGGGTCTGTACCATCTTGGTTCCCTTAGGCATTAACAGAGGAAGCCCCTGACCGATAACATCTACAGTGGTAAACAGTTCCATTTCACGACCTAATTTGTTGTGGTCACGATTCTTGATATTTTCCAGATAAACCAGATACTCTTCCAGTTCTTCTTTTTTGTTAAACGCAGTACCGTAAATACGCTGTAACATTGCATTTTCGGATTTACCTCTCCAGTATGCACCGGAAGAAGAAGTCAGTTTAAACGCCTTAATACCCTTGGTACTCATCAGGTGAGGTCCTGCACAAAGGTCCACAAACTCTCCCTGGCTGTAGAAAGAAATAATAGCATCTTCAGGCAGGTCACGAATCAGTTCTACCTTGTAAGGCTCATTTTTTTCTTCCATGAACTTAATCGCTTCATCTCTGGGCAGAGTAAATTTTTCTAATTTATTACCTTCCTTGATGATTTTCTTCATTTCTGCTTCGATTTTATCCAAATCTTCTCTGGAGAAAGACTCATGGTCAAAATCGTAGTAATAACCGGTGTCAATTGCAGGTCCGATAGCCAGCTTTGCATCGGGGAATACTCTCTTTACGGCTTCTGCCAGTACATGGGAACAGGTATGGCGAACCACGCGTAAACCTTCTTTATCGTTTGCAGTTAAAATATTTAATTCACAATCTTCTTCGATTATGGTACGTAAATCTTCTACTTTACCGTTAATTTCAGCAGCACATGCCACACGTGCCAGCCCTTCACTGATATCCAGTGCAATTTCATAGGCACTCATTGCCTGTGCATATTCCTTTACGGAACCATCTTTTAAAGTGATTTTCATACTTTTCTCTCCTTCCAATTACTTACAACACTCTTCGCAGTCACAGACTCCTTCGCAATCGCATTTGTTTCCATATACATTTCCATTATAGCTGCCGATAACCAATCCACGCTTAGCAGGTTTTTTATGTCTGGAAAATCCATACAGTGCTCCAATAAAGAAACACAGTGCACCTAACAACCAAAGTTCTTTTTTAGTGATGGTTACCTGTCCGCCAAATAATTCTCCCATTGCTTCTTTTACCTTCTTCATTGTAATCCCTCCGTTATCTTGCGTTTTCTCTTAGAAATTCCTTATCAGCTTTCGTAAATAAAAAATCCCATGCACTACAAATGTAATACATGGGACGTATAAACGCGGTTCCACCCTGCTTGCCTTATCACCGGTCAGTTGTATGATTCATTATACAAACAACGGTACAAGACCTCTCATTTGCCTGTAACGTAGGCCTTACGGACCGGATTAGGGTCGCTCAGAGGTGGTCTTCAGATGACTGGTACAAAGATGCTCACACCGCCGGAAACCGGGCATCTCTCTCTGATGTAGTTGTTCATCCTACTCTTCTCATCAACGCTTTTTCATATAGTCTGTGTGTCACGGACATTTCTTATAGCCGTATTTTAACGCAATTTTACAAGACTGTAAAGTATTTTTAAAAAATACTTTTCCCACTCACGCTAAAACTTATGCGTTTTTACCACAACATTTCTTGTACTTCTTACCGCTACCACAAGGGCAGGGATCGTTGGGATATACTTTTGCTTCTTTGCGGATTGTAGTAGAAGATTTCTGCTCTTTGTACAGAGCCTTTCTGGTTTCTTCATCAAAAATAGCTTCCCACTCTTCCAGATTGTAAAGCCAGTCAGCTTCCGCAGCAACCATGTTCTTGTAAAGAAGTGCCTTGTCAAAACCTAAATTCACAACGGTATCTTCTTCCATTTCTTCGATGGGGTTTGCTTCCTTTAAGCTGTCATTGATACCATCTAAGAAACCGGTCATGGTCATAATGCTTACATCATATTTATCAGCCAATTCTTTTACGGTACCGGTAACTACTTCGTCCGGGTTCTTTAAAAGCTCTGCATAAATATTTTTTTCTTCTTCAAAATAAGCCAGCCACATCTGCTGTAATTTCTGCTTGTCTGCTGTTTCGGAATATGCTGATTTTCTCCACTTTTCTAATAATGACATAGTAAATACCATCCTTCATTCATTCGTTATGCATTCTGTCCGCCGGGAAGTATGATATCCGAAAAAAAGGATTTCCCTTTGCACTTTTAACAGTATAATACAAAGTCGGGAAAAATACAATATTTTTCAGTTATGCTCTTATTGTCTTTTCTCCAAGAGACAAACTGCCTCTATCGAGCTTGTCCAGGGGAACATATCCACTCCTGTCCCCTTTACCATCTTGTACCCTTTGGCTGTCAGGTATTTTAAGTCCCTTGCCAAGGTTTCCGGATTGCAGGAAACATAAACCACCTTTTTAGGTGCCAGTTTTACCACGGAACTTAAGAACGCTTCATCACTGCCAGCCCGGGGCGGGTCCATCAGCACCACATCTACTTTGCTCCCCTGTTCTGCCATCTGCACCATAAACTGTCCCGCATCCTTTTCATAAAAACTGATATTGGAAACCTTGTTCTGCTTTGCATTGATTCTGGCATCCCGCACTGCTGCGCCGTTTAACTCTACACCGATGACCTTTCCTGCCTTGTCTGATGCAATGATACCGATGGTGCCGGTACCGCAATAGGCATCCAGCACGGTTTCCTTTCCGGTCAAACCGGCATATTCTACTGCCTTGCCGTAAAGTTTCTCTGTCTGAACCGGATTAATCTGGTAAAAGGACTTCGCAGAAATGCAGAAGGTCTTGCCACACAACACATCCTCAATATATCCTTTCCCGTAGAGTACGGTTTCTTTTTCTCCCAGTATCATGCTGGTACCGCGACCGTTTACATTTAAAACAATGGTTGTAATCTCAGGATGCAGTTTAAGCAGGGCATTTACAAAATTCTTTTTGGAAGGCAGAATGGGGGATGCCAATACCAGCACCACCATAATCTGTCCGGTAGAATGCCCTGTCCGCACCAGTACATGACGAAAAAGCCCGTAACCGGTATCTTCGTTGTAAGGTCTTATTTTAAAGGATTTTAACAATCCTCGGATGGATACGATAATGGCGTCCGCTCTCTTATCTTCCAACAAGCAGCTATCCACAGATACAATCCTGTGGCTTTTTTCTTCGTAAGTACCGGAAATAATATTGTGCTTTCTGTCCTCACCAAAAACGGCATGGACTTTGTTGCGGTAGTGGTAAGGATTTTCCATACCGATAATACCGTCCCACTTGCCAAACTTTCCACAAAGACTGATTAACTGTTTTTCTTTCTGCTTTACTTGTTCCTCATAAGAAACAGCAAAGCCTTTGCAGCCTCCGCATCTGTTCTCCACGGGGCATAGGTATTTCTTTCTCTGCTTTACATTTTCTCTGTTGCTTTTCTCTGTGCTTTGCTTCTTACTGTCGTTCTTTTTTATCCCTGCGGTACTGCTCTTTCTTTGTGGCTTCTCCGTTTTATTCTTCTTCAATGCCTTCTCCATAATCCTTCACCTGTTCTATCATATGTCCGATATTGCCTTCTCCGGCAAATTTTTCTAATGAGAAGAAATCTTCTCCCGCAACTTCTAAAAAGATCAGTGGATACTTTTCTTCCTTTAATGTAACATCCTCCTTTAAACGTCCCACATACACCTCAACATAACAGTTCTGGTTGTAGTAAGTAAAATCCATCATATGCCGAAGCATTACCTGCTCCTTGGTAATACCGGTTTCTTCCTTCAACTCCCTGTATGCTGCAGCAAAACCGTCTTCACCCGGTTCAATTTTGCCACCTACTAAGTTGTACTTCCCTTTGTACGGATCCTTCATCCGCTTGCAAAACAATAGTTTCTCACCGGATTTGTCATATATCATAATGCAATTATAGCCCTGCATGGTACAACCTTCTTCCATTTTCTTGTCTTCTACTATCATACTCTGCTACCGACAGGTTTACAAGAATTTTATCGTTTCTGCCTAAATGGTTTTGACTGGGAATTTTTACAATTTTTCTAATCCGCCTGAACAGGCAATTCCTGCAACCGCTGTTTTTCTATCTGCACTACCCGCACAGGTTCTCCCTCCGTAAACGCAAATTCTACTTCCAATGTCTGCAACATTCTACCCATTGGAGAAAGCCGCTACATTCTCTCTAACAGCCACTCTTCCAATGTAATCAGGTTTTCGTCGGAATGTTCTACTTCTCTGGCATAGCGGTAGGCTATTCTTATGCACTCTTCAAAATCCATCTTCTTATCACTCAGGTACCATGCACACATAATAAATTCCTGAATATACACTGCGGAAAATACAGCCATTCCTACCTTACTATAGATGCAATCGTCATAGACCGCCCCGCAAAAATAAGTGTATAGAAAAAACATCAGAATCTGTTCTGCGAATACTTCCCATCTTTTGTTACCGAAACCTGTCACAAATTCCTTTTGAAACATATTATATATCCGGATATATCGTTTCTTATCTCCGTCATATAGAGTTTCTTTTGCAGCATCTACCACTCCGGACCACTCCTGACGCAGACGTTCTAATTTATAAAAAACCTCAAAATTTTCTTTCAGATATGTAAATCTCGTTTCACTGTCCAATTCTACACTGCAAACAGGGCAACCGTCAAACTTACCAATGACATCTTCCATATCAAACAACCGCTCTTCATCCAGACATTCCTGCATTTCTTTTGCCATCTGCAGAATAAGTATCATACGTTTCTCCATAGGCAATTTGCGGTTTTGTACAATGGAAAACAATATGTCTCTGGCATCCTCTAACTGTGTATACAAAAGAAAATCGAAGTTTTCAAACTCTTCCTCCAAGGGGTCTGCTTTCTCATCCTCCGTTACCAGAAACTGCATCTTTTCTTCACTTTTTAACATGATTTCTGCGGCAACAGGACAGGATAAAGATAGGGACATTTCCCTGACACCGTCAAATTCTTCAATATGTCTGGGGTAACGTTTACAGGTATCACACAACCATTCTTCCCCTTTTTCTATAATCAAGTCACACAAATTCTGCTCATTGAGCATTGCACACCGTCTGTTATACTGCTTAAAGCATCCTTCTTTCCAGTCAATGGCATTTGCTAACCCTGCATCAAAAGTAGTAGAATCCGCGTCCGATCCTGCGCAAATCCTTTCTGCACATTCCGTGGCACAGTCTTCATACTTTTCAAGTGTTGCCTCATCTATTACAATCTGCCAGCCTGCACAACAGGTATCCGGACATTTATCCGCCGTGCATTGAAACGTATCATAATAAGTTTGTTTTACATATCTCATTTGTCTCTCCAAAAAAGGTTCTGATTAAAAAATCAGAACCTTTTACTATCATTCTTCTGTTTGTTTTACAGCATATGTGCTCTTAAATACTCACCGCTCTGTGCAGAAAGATAAGCCGGTGCCACATCAAATACTGTTTTACAGCCCTTCATACCCTCTTTACTCATGCGGTAAGCAGCTCTGGCATAAGCCACCAGAACACTGGCAGTAAATTCGGGGTTAGAATCCAGCTTCAGGCTATACTCAATAATGTGAGTATGTTCACCGTTCCAACCTGTTTTACCGCTGCGGATTACAAAACCGCCGTGAGGAATGCCACCGTGTTTTTCGTTTAACTCTTCCTGAGAGATAAAGTTTACGGTAGTGTCATAATCTGCAAAGTAGTTGGGCATTTCTTTAATCTCTTTTTCAATACGGTTAAGGTCTGCCCCTTCTTTTGCCACTACAAAGCACTCTCTGGTATGTTTCTGACGTGTAGTCAGCTCAGGATTCTTACCACTTCTAACCTGTTCCAACGCTTCCGGCACCGGAATGGTATACTGCTTTGCATCTAAAACGCCTTCAATACGGCGGATTGCATCGGAATGCCCCTGGCTGACACCCTTGCCCCAGAACGTATAATCCTGACCGTCTGACAAAACAGCACTTGCATAGGCTCTGTTCAAAGAGAACATACCCGGGTCCCAACCTACCGAAATAATACCGATTTTACCGGATGCTTGCGCATTGGCATCTACATTCGCAAAATGCTCCGGTATCTTAGCATGGGTATCAAAACTGTCTATTACATTAAAATACTTCACGTACTCCGGCGTCTGTACAGGCAAATCCGTTGCACTGCCTCCGCAGATAACCAGAACATCTATCTCATCTTTCAGGGATACTATGTCGTCAATCGAATATACCTTTGCGGTATCAGTCAAAATCTTAACGTTTTCAGGTGCACGTCTGGTAAACACAGCTTTTAATTCCATATCTGCATTCTGCTTTATCGCGCATTCCACACCTCTGCCAAGATTTCCGTAGCCTAAAATACCAATTCTTATACTCATAAAGCTTCTCCCTTCTGTGTTATTTTTCTTAACAGAAACAATATAGTACTTTTTAAAACCTGCGTCAACTTAATTTACCAAAAAAAGCAACTATTTTTTATCGACAAATTTTTACAATTTATAATTTCACTATACCTGTTCTTTTATTTCAAAGGAGCCGGATTATAACACGAATACCCGACAAAAAGAAAAAGACCAGCATTTCTGCTGATCCTTAGTCGGAGTGACAAGATTCGAACTTGCGGCCTCCGCCTCCCTAAGACGGCGCTCTAACCAAACTGAGCCACACCCCGTTGACACAATGGTTATTATACTTTGTTTTAGAAAATAAATCAAGCCCTAATTTGAATTTTTTTGTATAGAATTTTTCACAAAATTAACACAATTTATTTCGTTTCTATTGTCACATACGACAAACATCTATCATTTTATCCAAAAAAGGGCCTGCTATATTTATTATTTCTTTCTGGTTCTGTTTTTCCTTTTCGTTCTGTTAACCGGCGTTTTTATCTGTTTCGGTCTTTTTTCTTCAACTGTTTCAGAGTCACCAGATATCTCCACAGTAGTTTCCGCCATGCAGGCAGTTTCTGCAAACACATCTGCCCGGTCATGGTTTTCCACCCCCGGTCCGCTATGAGCCGCTTCTGCCAACAACCGCTTGGCATGATTCCGTTCATTCACACTTTCACGCAACAGGCTGTAACCGGTTGCCACCAACGGAATAAAGCAAAGCATTCCCAAAACGCCCATCAGACTACCACCGATACTAACTGCAGCCAACACCCAGATAGACGGTAATCCAACAGAACCTCCCACTACATACGGATAAATCAAATTGCCTTCAATTTGCTGCAAAATCAGGAAAATCACAATAAACCAAAGTGCACGCATCGGATCATCCATCAGTAACAAAAACGCAGAAATAAAACAACCCACAAAAGCACCCACAATGGGTATCAGGGATAAAAATGCAATCAACACACCTATCAGCAACGCATATTTAAACTGAAATATGGATAATACCAGCACAAACATACAACCTAAAATCACTGCTTCTATGCATTGTCCGGTAATAAAATTACTGAAATTTTTATATAACAGTTTTAAAACATGGGTTGCTTTTTTGCACTGCTTTTCATTTAAAAATGCATGCAAGACTCTCTTTCCCTGGCTTGTCAGTTTTTCTTTCTGGCTCAAAATATAAATAGCAAAAACAAATGCAATAAATCCGTTTACCACACCACCTATTATACTGCTGGCCACAGAAAATGCACTGCTCAATACATTTCCCATCCCACTGGAAAGGAATCCTGTCACATTGCCAATCATGGCATCCCAATCAATTTCCATATTTTCCAGTTCACGTACTTTTTCCAATATTTCCGGATAATCCGCCGCCAGCTGTTCTGCCCAATTCAACAGTCTTTGTATAAATATGGGAATCTGCACCTTTAAAATTGCCACAGTCTCTTTAATGGCCGGTACTGCGGTATAAATGACAAAAGTCACAATTAAAGCAATAAATACAATGGACAAAACCATACTCAACGGACGTTTCAGCTTCGAAGCAACTTTTCCGTCCCATTTTTTGAGCCATTTCTTTTCAATGGCCCGCAACGGAATATTCAAAACAAAGGCAATGGCACCTCCGGCCAAAAAGGGCACTAACATTCCTACAAACAACTGCAAGCCATAAAAGACATTTTTACTGTAAATCAGTACCAAAACAACTATCGCTATAAACAAAACCAGCTTATAAATCTGCTTTATCTTTTCTTTGTCAAACCCCATTTTTTTATCCTTTCTTTGCTAATAAACGAACCAGATATTCCCAAACCCGGGCGGTTGACGATATGCTTAAGGTTTCTTCCGTGGTATGAATATCCGCCATATCCGGCCCAAAAGAAATACAATCCAAATCCTCTATTTTTGCAGCCAGAATACCGCATTCCAGTCCCGCATGAATCGCTTCCAGTTTTGGTTTTACACCGTACATCTCCTCATAAAGGCTAACCATCTTTTCACGAAGAGGGGAATCTATACGATATGCCCAGCCCGGATAATCTCCGTTTACCGAAAAACTGCCGCCTGCCAGTTCTGTCACCGCACTGACTTTTTGAATCAGTGCCTGCTTTGCACTTTCCACACAACTGCGTACAGAAAATTCACAACATAATTCCTGTGCTTCTGCATCATATTTCATAATCCCCAGATTCAAAGAAGTTTCTACCAGTCCATTTACATCCGCGCTCATAGCCTGTACCCCGTTAGGTAAGGCCATCAGATATGCTGCCATATGTGCTACACTTTCTTCATCTGCACAGAGGGCTTCTTCCTCATCCATGCAAACCACTGTAATCTGAAAATCTTTATCTTTGGTAGCAAGCTCAGCCTTGATTTCTTGTTCCGCCCGCAACAGCTCTTCTTTAAACTTGTTACAATCCGCTTCCTCAATCAGTACAACCGCTACACTCTGTCTGGGAATTGCATTGTCTGCAAGACCGCCCTCCATGGACATTAACCACACCGGCATGTATCCACTCAATCTATACAACAATCTTCCCAAAATACAGTTTGCGTTTCCTCTCTCTTTATGGATTTCTGCTCCGGAATGTCCTCCCAAGAGTCCTTCCACACTGATGCGGTACGCAATACCTGTTTTTTCACACACTGATACCGGCAAATAGCAATTCATCCTTGCACCGCCGGCACAACTGGTTAAAAAGATGCCTTCTTCTTCCGAATCCAGATTTAACATTCTCTTTCCCGTAAGCATGGATAAATCTATGCCTCTGGCACCATCCATACCCACTTCTTCATCTACTGTAATAACCACTTCCAGCTTAGGATGTTCCAGATTGTCTGCATCCAAAAGAGCCAGTGCGTAGGCTACCGCAATTCCGTCGTCACCACCCAGGCTGGTATCTTTCGCATAGATTTTGTCGCCCTCTACTGCCAGCGAAAGTCCTTCCGTTTTCATATCGATATGGCTGTCCGGCTTCTTCACTGCCACCATATCCATATGTCCCTGCAAAATAACCGCAGGTTCTTCTTCATACCCCGGAGTGGCCTCTTTTATGATAATGACATTCTTTAGTGTATCCTGAATTACATTCAGTTTCCTCTCTTTTGCAAAAGCCACCAGATAATCACTGATTTGCTCTACATTACCGGAGCCATGGGGAATATTACATATCTCCTCAAAGTAGTAAAATACCCGCTCCGGTTCAAGACCTGTCAACACTTTCATCTTTTCACTCTTCCTGCCGCATAAACGACTCAATAATCAGCAAAGAGTCCGCTAGGGGACTCCTCGTTTTTATAGTACCATTTATTCAATGCTTCCGCAAGTAAAAACCCCGAAACTATAAAGTTCCGGGGTTTAAAAGTCATTCTTATGCTAATTTGCTCTGTGCCAGTTCTGCTAAGGTCTTGAAGCCTTCTGCATCGTTAACTGCCATTTCAGCAAGCATCTTTCTGTTCATGTCTACGCCAGCTAATTTTAAGCCGTACATAAATTTGCTGTAAGATAAGCCGTTCATTCTTGCTGCTGCGTTGATACGAGCAATCCAAAGCTGTCTGAACTGACGCTTTCTTTCTTTTCTACCTGCATAGGAGCTGGTCAGTGCACGCATAACGGACTGTTTTGCAACTCTGTACTGGTTGCTTCTTGCTCCTCTGTAGCCTTTTGCAAGCTTTAATACTCTGTTATGTTTTTTCTTAGCGTTTAAGCCGCCTTTAATTCTTGCCATGTCTCATTCTCCTCCTTGCCGATTATAAATACGGTAAAATCTTCTTCATGTTCTTTACATTGGTTGCATCTGTAATAGCAGCCTGTCTCAGATTACGTTTTCTCTTGGTGGATTTCTTGGTTAAGATATGGCGCTTATAAGCTTTGCTTCTTTTTAACTTACCTGTTCCTGTTACTTTAAAACGCTTCGCTGCTGCTCTGCTTGTTTTCATTTTGGGCATAACGAGTTCCTCCTAATTTTTCCTTAATCTATTTTAACTGTGTTAGCTTCGCTTCTCAGTTAAAAACATAGTCATGCTTCTGCCTTCTACCTTGGGTGCTTTTTCTACAACCGCAACATCCTTAAGTTCTTCTGCAAAATCATCTAAAATATGTTTACTGCTGTTCATATGTGCCATTTCACGGCCACGGAAACGCAAGGTTACTTTAACCTTATCACCTTTGCTTAAGAACTTACGAGCTGCATTTACCTTAGTATTCAGGTCGTTAGTATCGATATTGGGGGAAAGTCTGATTTCCTTCACATCGATTACTTTCTGTTTCTTCTTTGCTTCTTTTTCTTTTCTGGTCTGTTCGTATTTGTACTTACCGTAGTCCACAATCTTACAAACGGGCGGTTTTGCGGTAGGTGCAATCTTCACCAAATCCAATCCGGCTTCTTCTGCCAGTTTCTGTGCTTCTTTGGCGGACATAATACCTAACTGTTCTCCGTCCTCACCAATAAGACGTACTTCTTTGTCTCTGATCTGTTCGTTAATCATTAAATCGCTAATGGCTGTACCCTCCATACAAGAAAATAAAAAGTGGATAGCATAACTATCCACTGCCATAATTCACACTCTGTAGCATTATCGCTTTAAAAAGTTTATCAATACTACGTGCACATCTTTATAGGGCTAAGCCTCAAAGAACTTGAATTATTAACACTTACCAGCCTTTGCCGTAAGGTGAGAGCGGATACTCTGCTTGGTTGTTTTGCATTTACATGCTTAAATAGAATAACACACTCTTTTATGGTTGTCAATAAAACTTTTTCAAATTTTAACATACTTTTTGTAACTCTTTCGGAAATACTTTTGGAAATCCCCTATCAACAACGCCTATCACCGAAAAAACTGTTTTTTCCATAATTTATCTGTATCTATTTACCAATCCCATCCCTATATGCTATAATCTTGTATATGATTTTGGATGCAAATTTGTTATACTTTTTGTAATGATTTTAAACCAAATTCTGATAGACTGCAAACTATTTTTACAGGATTTCTTACGAATTCCGGAAAGGATGATAAAATGGGCTTTCTTGACAGATTACTCAAACAAAGTGCTCGTCAAATAACTTCCGCAGTGGTCAAAAATGCTACCAATACCATTATTGATGAATTGACCGGTAACGGTAATAAAACACAGACCACCCCTACAGTACAGACTGTTGCAACTCCTGCCGTTACTGTCAGCGAATCTGTTCCTGCAGGTTACGAAGGTCTTGCTGACGCCGATTTAGAAATGAAACTGGATACTATACTGGCAAAAGAATTTCCGCAGTACGAAATCCGTAAAGAGGTTTCCCCCTCTACCATAGGAGGTACCGGCAGATTTTTAAATTACTCCTACGGTGTTTATGAAAACGGGGCTCCGAAGCTTTTCATTATGTTGATAGGTAACAACACATGTGCCAGCCGCTACTACCGTTGGTCCAAAGAAGCTGCAAAAAATGCCGGTGTTACTCTGATTAACTTTGTTCCCCACTTCGAAAATAAGATTACATACATTATCCAACGTTTACATCAATATCTGTAACTATATACTGTCAAAAAGAAAGAGAAATGCATTTTGCACCTGCGACGGATGAAGCAGTTGACCTTTCCGCTTTTGCACTCCCCTATTCATACGCAAACTGTCGGATATGTGTTTTGCAGGTAACCGGTAACTGTTCAATCCCGTAACATAAGCATAGCTTATTTCAAAGCTTTTTCTCTTTCTTTTTTATACACTTTTTTACTTTTCTGCTTTCGGGTTCCTACTACATTTTCCCCGGCAGAGTATAAGGGAATCTCTATGAGTATTTTAGAAGAACTAAATGATGATTCCGTTTGGGAATCCTTTTTACAATATAAGCTGGACAAACGACATTTATCCGAAAAAGAACAGTCCAAATGGAAACAATTTATAAAAGAACAACAATACCGCAGCATAACCGCACGCCTGACAACCCCCGGGTTCACTTTTGATTATCCGGAAAAAATCAGTATTAACAAAAGCGGCACCGGTAAGAAACGGATTGTCTATGCTTTTAAGGAAACAGAATCCATGGTTTTAAAGGCCATGGCTTTTTTGCTATACCGGTATGATAACAAATTAAGTTCCTCCTGTTATTCCTTCAGGCGAAACAGTACTGCCAAAGAAGCCATCGTCCAAATCCGTACCATTCCACATTTACAACAAAAGTATTGTCTTAAAGCAGATATCAGTAATTATTTTAATTCTATTCCACCAGAGAGACTTTTGGCGGTACTCCGGCAAATTATTACGGATGATACAACTTTAATTGCTTTTTTAGAACGGTTACTTACTGCCGACAGAGCCTACGAAAACGGTAACTTAGTTTATGAAAAGCGGGGCGCCATGGCAGGTACACCCATTTCACCCTTTTTTGCAAATATCTATTTGCTGTCTCTGGATACTTTATTTACAGAAAAAGAAATTCCTTATTTCAGATATTCCGACGATATTTTGTTGTTTGCTGACTCTATGCAGGAATTATTGACATATAAGGACTTGTTGGAAAAACATATTACCGAAAAAGGGCTTTCACTAAACCCTGATAAAATTACCATAACTCCTCCCGGTGACCCTTGGGAATTTTTAGGGTTCTGTTTTGATAACGGTAAAATGGAGCTTTCCCATATCACCAAAGAAAAAATGAAGGCGAAAATCCGCCGCAAGGCGCATTACTTATACCGCAAGCGCATTCGCAAACAGATGTCTTTCGAACAGGCTGCTGCTACCATGATACGCACCTTCAACCGAAAGTTCTACGACGTAAAAGAAGAAAATGCCTT
>JAZNNL010000095.1:0-7492 GCA_045580245.1 Lachnospiraceae bacterium | reverse complement strand
CGCAAATACTTAATAATTAACATCTTTTTCATATTCAGCTCTCCAACTGTTTCACAATATAGAAAGACTTAGTGTTACTCAAATCACCTAACTATGTTGTTGTCATTTACAATACTGCATTCTTTAAAAACCAGTCTCTGTATTCAATAAAGTCCTTACATTCTCCGTTAATACTTTCGATAATTTCAATCTCTTTTTCCGTTACCAACGTCTTATAATTATCAAAATTATCATACCCTTCCTTGGTCCACGCAAAAGGATGGGTCAATATCTGCACCTTATCATGGTTAAGAATATTCTTTTCATCGGGATAACCATAACGCCAGATATGATTTGCATCAGATAAATACTTTACCGCCACAGGCGTATCTTCGGTTACATTATCTGCAAAGGTAAAGAAATCATCCTGGTATGCGTTGATAATACCGGGTAGCTTAATATTTTCTCTTAAAATATCCTTTGAAGGGCGGTGTACGGAAAAAGTATCCACTTTAAAGCCAAACATCTCGCTTAAGATATTTATTTCCTTCACAATCTGCTTGCGCACCTGTTCCATATCGGTCATGCCGTTTAATGCGTAGTGCAATCCAATCACATGGCCTCTTTCATGCATATCTTTTACCATATCCATATTTTTGCGGGACAGGATATTGTAAGAGTTGTTAGTCCACTGAAAAAAGTAGGTGGAGGTAAAATCCATACTGTCTTCTACTTTTGATAAATTGTAAGCACGCTCTACGCTGTACTCCACATCATGGCGCATCAGAATAAACTTGTCCTTATTAAGGGCCTCTTTGTAATTGGTGTATCTGTCCGTTGACTTAATAATTCTGATAATTTCTTTGTAATCGTCAAATGAAAACATATTTTTTCCTCACTTTACTTTCTGCAAAGTTCCTCTATATAGTCTTTCCACTGTTCACAAATTGCGTCTGTGTTTGCAATATCCGCCAGCTTACGGGCATTGTCTCCCAGTTTTTCTGCCAGCTCAGGTTCTTCAATCAGACGGTTAATACCTGAAGCCAATGCTTTCGGATCTTTAATCGGTACTAACAGACCGTTCTCACCATCTTCTATCAAAGTTTTAGGACCGCCACAGGGACAATCTGTCGCTACAACGGGTAATCCTAACGCCATGGCTTCCATAAGCGCATTGGGAAGTCCTTCCCAATCAGAGGAAAAAGCAAACACTGACGCATCTGTCAGGTTTCTTTCTAAGCTGTCACTGGCACCCATGAGCTTGATAAATTCATCTGCTTTATGTTTTGCAATACTCTCTTCCAACAGCTCTTTCGTACCGTCATGAGAGTCTCCTCCATAAATCTCCAATACATAATCGGGATGTTTTTCATGCACCAACATGAATGCTTCGATTAACATCAACTGGTTTTTAAAGTCTACCAGTCTGCCGGACTGCACCACTGCTTTTCTGCGGGTTTCCGGTTTCGGTACTCCGATATATTTATTGTTAATAGGGTTCAATATAATACGGGACTTTTTTTGAATTTTAGGTGCAAAAAATTCTTTTGCTCCCACCGTCTGGAATACGTTTCCTGCAGCCTTGGGGTAAAAAAGCGGAATCAGTATTTTGTCCGTCTTTCCTACATAATGCAGGTAGGGATTGGTCCTTACGGACACAATAACCGGAATTTTCGTAAGCCGGGTTGCCATCAATGCCCTATAATTGGCTTTCTGCGCAAATGCAATTACCATATCCGGCTTTTCTTTCTTTAAAAAATTTCTCAAGTTTATGATACGATCCAAAAACTGCACTTTTGCGGATTTCTTTTCCTGCTCTTCCGTCAATCCCACATGGACTCTCTTTATTCTCTCATCTATGCTAAATTCATTTTCAGCAGTCCATTCTGTTGCAATATATACCTGATATCCATCTGCTACAAAACGGTTTGCCAGCGTGGTTACCACACGCTCTGCTCCGCCCTGTTCTAAGCAGTTTAGGTGAAACACTATTTTTCGCATTTCCACTCACCCCATTTTGGGCATAATCCACCCATTTTTATACTAGTTTACTATACCACAATCATAGTTAGCAGTCAAACTATCCCGCCCTGCACCTACTTATTTTATTCCTTCTTCTAAACAACCCCCCTTTGTCAAATCTTTCTTCTTTTGACAAAGGGGGGTTATATGTCTTTTGCACTTTTATGCTTCTGTTTCGGGAAGCTTTATCAAATCTCCAAGTTTTTTGTCCCATTCTTCCGGAACAAAGTGTATGAAACCACCCCAAGTATAGAAAGTAGTTTCTCCAAAATATATCTTACCGTCCAAAATATAGAAATCCACACGCACATAAGGGATTCCGGCAGAAATCTTTTCACAAAATTCTACTATTTCATCCAGATTTTCAGGTTTCTCATTTTCAATACCGGAATTCTCATAATACAACGTACGGAAAGGCAGGAAATTAAAATCCCTGTCGTAAAAGTCATTTTTACGCTCTTCAAACCTGGCATGGGCAATACCACGGCAAACCGTAATAAATCCTACTTTTCCGTCAAAACAGCTGACCTTATATTCCACGGAATCCAAATTGCCCAGTTCAGGGATAAAAGGCTCAGCAATAATTCTGGGTTTAATATCCTTGTAAGCCCATTCCCTGCTCTGCCAGAACGGTTCACTTGTCAGTCGTCTTGCAAAGAAAGCCCTTGCAGCTTCTTTATCAAATTTGGATTTGTCTTTGCAGAAATAATTGCCACCACTGTCATGGGTACACTTCAAAACAAACTGATCCGGTAATTTATCAAAGTCGATATCATCAAACTTATCATAAATCCCCAGGGTTGGAATTACGTGTTCTTCCCCTACCCGATCTGCTACAATCTTTTTCACTTCGTATTTATCTACCATATTGGGATAAAAAGAACGATGGTCGTTTACTTTTAACCACTGTACTTTCTCTGTTAAAGTCTGGGGATTCTCCAAATCCAGCTTTCTTTTTCCCTTAAAAAAACGACGATACAACATGGATAAATACGCTGCATCACTCTTCTTTTTATAGAATCCATGCATGGATAATAACTGGGAAATCGCAAAACTCATACTGCTCTTTTTTCCCATCTGATAAACAGAGCTAATCACTGCAAATATTTTATTCATGGCACACTTCTCCTTTTGCTTTTGTATTCTATCTTAACCACTTTTACTGCATTATATCATATCCACAAGACTTTCCAAATACTTTTCGACTGTAAATATTTCACTTCTTCTCATAGCGGCTTGCTGCATTTCGTTCTGCATACTTATATCCTGCAAAATGTGCACTGCCTCTCTTGCCATAATCTCTTCTGCCTTCTCAATCTCCTCGGTCTCAAGATTCTTAATAGGATTGATAACCGGAAGCAATACGCCGTATTCGCCATGATAAACCTGTTGGTTATCCGTTGCCGATTCATAGTTTTCCAGCAAAATCTCTGCCGGTCCGGTTTTACAGTTCACCGACATCACCGGTACACCTACCGCCATAGCTTCTACCAAGGCATTGGGAAAGCCTTCCATAACGGAAGTCATAATGAACAGAGAAGCCTTCTTCAAATAAGCAAAGGGATTCTTTTGTACCCCGGTAAACAACACACTGTCCGCCACCCGCAAATCCTCAGCCAGTTTTTTATATTCTGTAAAGGTACCATCGCCCACTATCATTAGTTTTGTATTAGGAATCTCCTTTTTCACCAGTGCAAAACTTTTTATCAAGTGCCAGTAGCCCTTAACATCATCCTCCCGGCCTACTGACACGATAACCGGTACTCCTTCTGCAAAAAAGGCTTTGTGTTCCTCTGCCACATCTTCTTCTGCCAGTCTGCGGATTTTTTCCGTATCACAGGGATTGTATATGGTCTCGGTAGCTTTCGGGTGATAATCCGCACGCAATTCATCCTCAATAACCTTTGCACAACAAATCACTTTGTCCGCTTTTTTACAGAAAAGTTTCATATCCCGCTTATTTTCCAAATCACCGTAGCTACGGATCCCCAGCCACACCTCATCTTTTACTTTAGACAAGGAATTCACCAGATTAGCGGTCATGCCAAAACTATACGTAATGTGAATATTCTTTTCCCGTTTCAGTTTCCGTACCGCTTTTCTTCTTTTCAAAACATTAAGCACTTTTCCCACAATACCGGGACGGCTTCCTAAATTCAGATCGATTAATTCTATTCCCGACACATCATAGAACATATTTTTTGTGCTGTATACCGCAATGGTTACATTACAAATATCCTTTAACATATGTGCAGTCATGGCACAAATACGCTCAAAACCTCCCTGATGTAACAAGGGAACCATTAACAGTAAGTTTTTACGGTATATTTCTTTATACCGTCCAATCTGTGCCCCAATAGCAAACCCTGCTTTTTCCACATCGGAAAGTCTGCTTCTTCTCTCATATCCACAATTGGCAAGCACATATTCCGCCCACTCTGTGGCAGGCTTGTCCAGACTGTAAGCTTCTACCAGCTCGGTCAGTTGTACTTCCTTGGTAATATTCTCAGAAATCAGGCACTTCAGACCTGCGGTCTGTGCCTCAATAATAGTTCCGGGCAGCCCCTCAAACAAAGAAGGAAAGACCAGGAAATCCATTGCCTGATAGTAGGGACTGACGTTACTTTGATTGCCCAGAAAACGCACTGCATCCGTAAGTCCCAGTTCTTCCACCTGTGCTTTTACCTGCTCCATCAGGGCGCCTTCCCCCAACAGAAGCAACACTGCATCTTTGCGCTTTTTATAAATTTCTACAAATATCTGTATCAGAAAAACATGGTTCTTCGGTTCTCTAAAGCTGCCTACATGCCCGATAACCAGCTTATCCTCTATGCCCAATTCCGCACGTTTTTCTTTTCTGACACACTCGTCATAAACATATTTTTCTGTTGCAATAGCGTTGGGTATGACTTCTACATTGCCTTTATCTGACCATGCTTTGCCAAACACCGCTTCGCCCGCTTCTTTGGAACACGCCAGACAATAATCTGCTTTATGTTTCAGCGAACTTCTCAACCACTTTGTCAGAATCCCCTTCATACCGCCGGGTACTCCGGCACTTCTGGAATGGGCAATGGTAATAGGCACCCCTGCTTTTTTGGCAATGGGCAGATAAATGGAAGCGGTGCTTGTCATGTGACCATGTACTGCCCTGAATTCCCTGTGCTCAGCAAAAAACTGCTTCAGTGCCTTTTTATACTGAAACCAATTGTATATTTTAAAACGGGGAATGCGATACACATTCCCTCCCAATGTTTTAATTTCGTTATCAAAATGTTCTTCTTTGGCGGAATGCACCAAGAAGTCAAACTGTATTTCTTCTCTGTTAATATTGCGGTACAAGTCCATAATGCGGCTTTCTGCGCCACCCAAACTTAGACCACCTAACACATGAAGTATTCTGATGGGTTCACTCATATGAATTTCCCTCCATATAACCAATTACTGTCTACTTTTCTCCAAACTCAAACTTTGCATACAAAAATGTACCTAGTTTTCCTAAACCTTTATACAAAAGATTCATTACCATGGATGTCAAGCAGCACAGGACCAACAGAAAAGCGGCAATCAGCAATGAATAACGGGGCGCATAAATTACTTTGGGTATCAACAAATAGCAATATATGGTATGGGTAAGCCATATATTGGTACTATGATTTCCAAGTTTTTGCATTAGACCGTGCAGCCACTTTACCCCTTTGGTATTCAACAGAACCATACAGCAAGCAACAAACACCGGTGCAAAGACAAAGTCCCAAAGCGGTCCCATATTGTTACGCATGAAAAATATTGCGCACAATACCACCATTGCTCCGATTGTCAACAAATAATTTCCTACAAAGCGCTTCTTAAGTGCCGAAAGCACATCATACTTTGCAAAAAAGCATCCGGCCAGAAACGTCGGTAATTGTTCTCTTAACATTGTCAAAGGTTCTGCAAATTCAGAAACAGCCAGTACCCTTAAACAAGAATCTTCACCTGTGGGTATAAAAGGAACTACCCAATGTATCGTAATCCATATACCGGATATAACAACCGCATCAACAAAAAACGCCTGTTTATTGCTACGCAATACCTTTTTCAGTAGCGGAAACAATACCAAAAGCAATATATACGCCTGTAAGAACCACCATTCCCCAACATAGGTGATTCGGATTCCCAAAACATTCTTTAACAAAAACACAATATCTTTTGAGACTTTCGGTACGCCCACAATCATACAAATGGGTATAAACAAGAAAAATACCTTCCAATAAGTGATATACAATCTCTTAATTTTACCTTTAATAATATCCGTTATATCTTCTTTTCCGGCACAGGACGCCCATGTCCCATATCCGGCAAGAAACATAAATACAGCCACACAAATCTTGCCAAAATTTCCAAGCAAATATGCAACTTGTTCTCCACCTATCATAAACAGGGATTGCCACTCACCACCTGCGCGTTCCGGAAACGCAAACAAATGATGATATAACATAAAAATAATTGCAATTCCCTTGATTGCTTTCGTATCTTCTTTCGTAAATCCCATGCTATACCCTCAAATAATTATTTATAAACCTTTCACCTTCACCAGCCATCTCTTGGCAGTTGCCAGCATATATTCTCTGCAATGCCCGAAAGCGCCTCTTTTTACAGGTTCCTGCTTAAGATATTCACTGTAAGAAATAAAATTATCCTTATGTTCTGCAAACATCTTTCTATACCGTTCCATACCTTCTTCACTGATTTCATTGGCATGAACCACCATAGTAGTATAACCATTTTTCTTTTTCAGGCTCTGACTCATCATAAAAGAGATGGGATAAAAGGTCAGACCTTTCCAAGTATAGGGCTTTTTACCGAAACCGTCCGTGATACGGGTATAACCCAGTTCTTTCAATGCCTTCAACGTATTCTTGTCATAAGAATGTGCCGGTGCCATAAACATATCCGTCACAATGCCGTGTTGCTTTAGTATATCAGTTCCCTCTTGCAACATTTCTTTTTGCTTTTCATAAGGTACTCCTACGAACTCAGAAAAGCGGTTTAACGGAAATAAGCCGCCTTTTTTTGTAGTATAAATATGCTGCCAGCCATGAAGTGCCACACTCCAACCATTTTCCTGCAAGTCTTTTATGTACTCCCAGAAATCGCCGGCTGCTTTTGCTTTGTGCAAATTTTCATCCTGATTGTCCGGTACCACACCGATAAGGGGCTTGATACCATAAGTATCCAGTATTTCTTTAAACGCCAGAAACTTTTCCCAATCCATATCCGGTGTGATGTCGTCCATGCGAACTGCTATTTTCATTCTCTCTTTTACCTCTATGCCTAAGCGCCGCTTCTGCCGACAATCATTTTCTGTGCCGGCATCACTCACTTATCGCAGAATATCCCCTTGCTGTAAAACCTTCTCCGCTTCATACTTTTTAATCAGCAAAGAACCATCCACTGTACGCACAATAGGATGCCCATCAAAAACATCAATCACTTCTCCCGGAGCATA
>JAZNNL010000094.1:0-20266 GCA_045580245.1 Lachnospiraceae bacterium | reverse complement strand
AAATCAACCTTGGCTGATGTTTAACCGAATATCTTTTACTGTTTTGCTTGGTTCGTTACTTCTGAATTTTCTCTTTAAGAATTTTCAGGGTTGCATTGCTGTTTATTTGTCAAGGTACTGTTGCTCGCTCTCATGAGCCGCAACTCATTTAGAATATCATGCGATTATTCCTTTGTCAATATCTTTTTTCAAAAATTTTTGACAATATATTTTATAAGGTAATAACCACATTTATACACCGTTTTTTGCGGTGGATTTTTATTATATCATTATGATTATTTATTTGTCAATCACAATCTATGCATTCCTAAGTATTTTTCTACTACTCTGTATCCCATTAAGTTTTTCTTAATTCCACAAATCAAAAAGAGCTTTTGCACACAAAGTTCCCATGCGCAAAAGCTCTTTGCAAAACTTTCTATAAACTTATGATTCCAATCTGTAACTTTCCTGCCAGATAATCCACCAACACCTGCAGATAATTATATTTATAAATAAAGCTAAGTATCTTACTGTCAGCAACATATTGTCCGATTTGTGCCCCAAACATTCCCGTATCGAACATCATTATTACAGAGAACAACATCCAAAGGAGCACCAACGTTTCCAACACACCGAATACCGCACCAAGAATCTTATCCAATTTTTTAATAACAGGTAATTTAGCAATCAGTTTTGCCGAGAAAAATACAACTCCCAGCAACCGGTGCACAATACATACAATCAGTAACAATATGATTGCCACAATAACACTTATAATATCTTTATCCAGATATTTACTGACTGCTGTTCCAATCAGGGCGACCACCAGACACAGGACTACAAGGGATACAAAAGAAATAACTTCTTTTACCATACCCCTTTCAACACCTTCTGCAATTCTCCAAATCAATACCAGTGCAACTATAATCAGTAACCAGTTCATATGTACTCCTTTATTTCATCATAATGACATCAACAGAATCGTCCGTCACCAATGTGTATCGATATTTACCTCCGGCGGGCACCAAAAGGCGAATCTGTTCTTTAAATGTTCCGTTATATTTTTCTACGCCCTTCATAGTTGTAATAATGCACTCTTCTTCATTATATATAATGTAAGTATCTTCATCAAAGACAATATCTGCATAGTCCATATTAAACTCTTTTGTTGTTACCAGTGTACCCGAAGAATCATATACACTAAATAAATATCTGCTTTCCGAAGCATCATTATAAGAAACAACACCTACATACTCTTCGTTATAATATACACCCCTGATTTCCGTATCATAAAGATGCATTGCCAACCGTTCCGGCACCTGACTTCCCGCAAAGAAAACAACACGGTCATCTCCCACCGCAAACGCAGTATCTTTATTCATATACTGCACATAAGGAATCAGCGTATCTGTATAATCGAATCCCCCCACCAGATTGTCTGCCTGATTCTGTCCATACTCACCAAAGTTATAAAAAGCTACACTGGACTTCATTTCACCAGCATCCATATATATATAGGAAACTGCGCATAACACTGCATCCGGCGAAAGACTGACAGAAATCGGAAAACCGAAATTCCTCATGGTTGTTTTGAAAATTAACAATTCTTTTCCATTCGCATCATATACATGTATCTTTGTAATTTCTCCATCTTCCAGCATTGCTGCCACCACACCGTTTTGTGCCACACACAGATTTCTGATAGGAAGATTGGTATTAATGATTCCCAACTGCTTTTCCGCACTTTGCACATAAATGGTTCTGCCGTTGTAGTCACCAATTGCCACCACATCCCGGCATACACTTACAATCGGGCTCTGCATTTCATAGGTCTGATCCCATAATACATTTCCTTCCGTGTCCGTACAACGTGCACCGTCTTTACTGTAGGTCAGTATGCAGTTACCGAGTGCAACATCCGTGGTGCCGTTCACCGTTACCTTTCCCACAGTAGCTACAATGTTATAATCTTCATAAATTTTATTATTATACTGAACCGCAACAATAATCACTATTGCGGCACAGGCCAAAACCACCAGTGCAATTCTGTAAAAATGAGAAAGACGGTGTTTCCGGATTTTCTCCTGGTAAGTATCCTCACTTTCAGACTTTACCAACCGCAGTCTCCCCCGTCCGCTTTCCTTTATTTTATCTCTTTTTTCTTTTTCTCTTGTATAGTTTCTAATATCTGCCATAGTACTTCCTCTTGCCAAAAGACTCTTTACTTTTCACAGTATATCACAGAACTGCTACGGAAGTAAAATAGTTTGTCCAACTTGAATATTATCTGCGTTGCCGATTCCGTTGATTTCACAAATTTCCTGCAATCTGTCCAATGAGCCATACCTGATTGTACATATGCTTATCAGGGTATCTCCCTTGACAATTGTGTAGGAAGTATACTCCGGTACCGTTTCTACCGCTTGTGATAAAACTTCTGCATCCGGCGAAGGTGTCGGAGTAACCGGTGCGGATGTCGGCACAGCAGGTACAGTGGTAGGGGGAACCGGTGCAGATGTAGGCGCAGCAGGTGCAGACATAGGTGTAGCCGGTACGGGTGTCGGAGTGGCCGGTGCTGACGGTACAGGTGTCGCCTGTGCATCTCCTCCGGAAATAACAGGCTCGTCTGTATCCGGCAATTTCTGCTCGGTTATGTTTGCTATCACCTGATTCGCTACCACCTGCAAATCTTCCAGTTTCCCATAATCGTTTAATGTGGTGATGCCTATCACACAAAGCACCAAAAACACTCCCACAACCGCCAGCCGCATATATTCTGTTTTTTTCTCTGCAATGCCTTTCCTATTTTGCACGGGTGAATTTTCTTCCCCTTGTCTTCCGTCATTCGCTTTTTCCCTGTCTTCTTTTCCAGCCGAAGGCATATAATCACTGGCGCGCCATTCTCCTCTTGCACTTTTGGCACCGTTATTCTCAAAGGTCTCCCCTCTCTTTTCCTGACTTTTTTCATTCCCTTGTGGTGTTTGACCCGAAAGCAACATATAATTTAACATACTTTCATTTTTCTCATAAAAACAGGCATACCCCTCTACTTCCACACCTTTTCCCTGTACCAGCACAAAAAGTTTTTCAACAGGTTCCCCTTTCAAGCAACACCACGCAAGAAACATATAATCCTCAAAATACCGATTCCCTGCATCTGCAATTTCTTCCTTTTCGGTCTGGGATAAATACGCACCTCTGTGCTGCAAGCCTTCTATTTGTGCCGCACCATATAAAAAGTAATATCTACAGCCCTCTTCTTCATAATATTTTCCGTACAGTGCAAGTCCCACACTTCTGTCTTCCGATGTTCTGCTTAATTGTTTTATGTATGAAACCACATAATCTTCAATATAAATCTTGTGTATCTTGTCCGGTTTTCCTATTTGTACAATATTCTTTGGCAATTCCATATGTAGGCCTCCACTTTCCATTTTTGCGGACAGTATACACCTTTTAGCCTGCATATTTACTCGAATCCTGTTTGTCCTGCGCAGATTTTTTCGACAAAAATCCCCTGAAACAGATTGGCCTTCACACCTTCTGCTCCAGGGGACCTACGTTACTAATATATATGCAATACTCCACAGCTTACGCCTTCAACATCGTATGCGTATTTATTCTACACAAAATTCATACACGGTTGTATAATCATAAATTCTATCCGGTCCGAATACCGCTGACGGAAACTCCGGTTTATTGGCAGTATCGGGATAGAACTGGGTTTCCAGACAAAGTCCGTATCTGTCCCTGTAAATCTTACCGTATATGCCTTCCTGCTCATCAATAAAGTTACCTGCATAGAACTGCACGCCCGGGAGATTCGTATATACTTTCATTATAATACCGTTATCAGGCGCCTTTACGGTTGCAAACATCTGTAAGCTGCCGTCAAAATCATCAATCACCCAGTTGTGGTCATAGCCGCCGGTCAGCCGGATTTGTTCAAAATCACCGTTGATATGTTTGCCTACTGCCATAGGCACGGTGAAATCCATGGGAGTTCCTGCAACCGGTACAATTTCTCCGGTGGGAATACCGCCTTTTACCACCGGTGTATAGTTGGATGCCTTCATCCACAACACATGGTCCTCAATATCACCGTTCCCGGCACCCTTTAAGTTAAAGTAACTGTGATTGGTCAGGTTCATAATGGTTTTTACATCACTCTCACCATGATAATGAATCTCAAGACGGTTACTGTCAGTCAGGGTATAGGTAACATGGAACAGTCTATTGCCGGGAAATCCTAACATACCATCTTTTTCTTCCAGCGTAAATTTCACGTAATTACTTCCCGCTTCACTTTTCCATACGCGTCTGTGGAACCCTTCTGTCAAATGGCTGTGCAGATTGTTTTCCCCATCGTTTTTATCAAGCTGATATGTATTCCCATCAATAGTAAACTGTGCATTTGCAGTACGGTTTGCATTGGGGCCCACTGTAGCGCCAAAGCAACAATTGTATTTTATGTAACTGTCAAAATCTGCATATCCCAGTGCCACATCGGTCATTTCGCCCTTTGCATCCGGCACATTCATACTTACCAGAATCGCACCAAAATCCATTACCTGCGCACTTGCACCGTTCTGATTGGTAATGGTATAAATACTAACTTCTTCTCCTGTGGGACAGGTTCCGAACAATTTCTTTGTAACAGACATGTTTGTCCTCCTCCAATACTATAACTCAATACGCCCTTCCAGAGCCCGAAGTAAGGTTACTTCGTCAATATATTCCAAATCGCCGCCTACCGGAACACCACTGGCAATTCTGGTCACCTTTACACCGGTAGGTTTAATCAGCTTGCTGATATACATAGCTGTGGTCTCACCCTCCAAACTGGAGTTGGTAGCAATAATCACCTCATCCACATCTGCTTCCAAACGTTGCACCAACTCTTTTAAGCGGATGTCTCCGGGGCCGATACCCAACATAGGTGAAATTGCCCCATGCAAAACATGATATACGCCCTCGTACTTACCGGTTTTTTCATACGCTGCCAAATCCCTGGTGTTTTCTACCACCATAATCTGGGCATGGTTACGGTTGCTGTTGGCGCACACCGGGCAGACCTCTCTGTCAGTTAATGTGTAGCACTCCTTACAGTAACGCACATTGGCTTTGGCATCTATAATCGTATTCGCCAGACGGTTCACTTTGTCCTGGGGCATATTGATTAAATGAAATGCCAGCCGTTGGGCAGACTTACTGCCGATACCGGGAAGTGCAGCCAGTTCTTCTATTAATTTATTAATATGTCCGCTATACAATTCCATTAGAAAGGAAAGCCTCCGCCAAGACCACCGGTCATCTTGTTCATCAGTGCTGCATTTGCTTCCTCAGCCTGACGCAGTGCTTCATTGGTTGCTGCTACAATTAAATCCTGTAACATCTCGATGTCATCCGGGTCCACTACTTCCTCGGCCAAAACAACTTTTACCACTTCTTTTTTGCCGGAAACGGTTACTTCCACCGCGCCGCCACCTGCTTTCGCAGTAAATTCTTTGGTTTCCAGTTCTTTCTGTCCTTCTTCCATCTGACGCTGCATTCTCTGTGCCTGCTTCATTAAATTGTTCATATTTCCAGGCATCGCACCGCCGGGAAATCCACCTCTTTTTGCCATTTTAAATTCCTCCGATTATTCTTCTACTTCTTCTATTTCCATATGGATTATCTTAGATAAATCCACATAAGATTCCTCAAAATCTCTTTCGCTTGCCATCGCCTGACAATTCACTTCCACTTTCTTGCCGCAGAAATCCGCCAGTAAATATTCTAGCTGTTCTTTATTACTTTCGCTCTTGATAAAATAGTCAGATGCCAATCCGTCCGGTAATACCACCATCAGTCGGTTATCGCCACCCAGACTCAGTTTGGCAGACCTTAAATACATCTTCATGGGATTTTCCGCACTTCCTGCAATAGCCGGCCATTTTGCCACAATTTCCTTAATATCATCCGGGATTGCACTAGGCAGTTCCGGTCTCGGCTTTCTTGCCGCACCAGAAGGTGCGCCCATACCACCGGCTCCGCCCGCAAAGGCAGACACATCTATTCCCGCCGGCAGAATCGCGGCATTTTCCACTTTTTCTTCCACCTGCCTGATACGGTCAAGCACCGCATCCTGGGTTGTTTCCATGGCAGGTCTGCACACCTTTATCAGTGCCATTTCTATCATAATACGCTTTTGGGTTGCATATCGTATCTGCCCGGAAAGTTCCGAAAAAATACGGATGTAACGCATTACGGTATCCAAATCCGCCATCTGCGCCTCTTCTTTTAAGCGGGCCAGATTTTCACTGGACGCATCGATGACATCTTCAATATTGTCAGTAGCACCGGCCAACATCAGGTTACGCAGATACCAGGTAAAATCTCCTACAAACTGGTTCAGTTCCCGCCCCTGCATGACAATTTCTTCCAGAATACTGATACAGGATAGCACATCCGCTTTCAGAATACTTCTAAACAAGCGGCTAAAAACCTCAGTATCCACTGCACCCAGCACATTCAACACCTTATCATAGGTCAGTTCCTGACCCAGATGAAATGCAATACACTGGTCCAGGAGGCTTAGACCGTCACGCATGGAACCATCCGCCATCTTGGCTACATACTTTAACGCCTTTTCTTCTATCTGCACTTCCTCCGCAACCATCAAATCCCGCATGCGGTCCGCGATGGTGTCGATGGTAATACGTCTGAAATCATATCTCTGGCAACGTGACAAAATGGTAATGGGAATCTTGTGTACTTCTGTGGTCGCCAGAATAAAAATCACGTAAGAAGGCGGCTCTTCCAAAGTCTTAAGCAATGCATTAAATGCACCTATAGACAACATATGCACTTCATCGATGATATAAACCTTGTACTTGCCCTCCGCAGGAGAATAGGATACTTCATCCACAATCTCACGGATATTGTCCACACCGTTATTGGATGCCGCATCGATTTCAATCACGTTCATACTGGCACCGCTTGCAATGGATTTGCAGACGGCACACGCACCGCAGGGACTGCCTTCTACCGGATTCTCACAATTTACCGCTTTTGCAAAAATCTTCGCAACAGTAGTTTTACCGGTACCTCTCGTACCGGTAAACAGATAGGCATGTCCTATACGGTTAGCTCTTATTTGATTTTTTAATGTTGTTACAATATGTTCCTGTCCCTTCACATCTTCAAAATTGTCAGGACGGAATTTTCTGTATAACGCTGTATAGGACATAATAACCTACCTACATTTCACGGGCAAACGCCCTGTTATTCTTAGTCACCGAAGCAGATACCTAAAAGTTTCGCTTCTTTTACCATACTGGAATCCGGCTCTACCATCTTTAACTTGCCGGCTACATCTTCCAAAGGCACTTTCACAATTTCACGATTCTTGTAACCTACCATGAAGCCGTATTCTTTTTCCAGAATCAGCTTGCCTGCCTCAGAGCCGAGACGGCTTGCAAATACACGGTCATAAGGACAGGGGCTTCCGCCTCTCTGTACATGTCCGGGTACGGTAACACGCACTTCCCTGCCGCATTTTTCCTGAATCTGTGCTGCCACTTCGTAGGAAACGGAAGGATAAGGACGCTTACGCAGCTTCTCTTTGTATTCCTTTTTGGAAAGCTTGGAATCTTCCTTGGAGATTGCCCCTTCCGCCACTGCAATAATGGTGAAACGCTTGCCGTTTTTGTGACGGGTTTCAATGGCATCCACCACTTTGTCAATATCATAAGGAATTTCAGGCAGAAGAATGATATCTGCGCCGCCTGCCATACCTGCATTCAAGGTAAGCCAGCCTACCTTGTGGCCCATAACTTCTACAATAAATACACGTCCGTGGGAAGCCGCGGTTGTGTGAATACAGTCAATTGCGTTGGTGGCAATATCCACCGCACTCTGGAAACCGAAAGTCATATCGGTACCCCAAAGGTCATTGTCAATAGTTTTGGGAAGCGTAACCACGTTTAAGCCTTCTTCCCGTAACAGGTTCGCTGTTTTGTGGGTACCGTTACCACCCAGAATCACCAGGCAATCCAGTTTCAGCTTCTTGTAATTCTTTTTCATGGATTCCACTTTATCAATTCCGTTTTCATCAGGTTCCCTGATTAATTTAAAAGGAGTACGGGAAGTTCCCAGAATCGTACCTCCCACTGTAAGAATACCAGAAAAATCTTTACCGGTAAGCATACGATAGTTGCCGTAAATCAATCCTCTGTAACCGTCGAGAAATCCGTAGATTTCTACCTTTTCTCCACTGTTTACCAAGGTTTTTACAACACCTCTCATCGCTGCATTCAGTGCCTGACAGTCACCACCGCTTGTTAACATACCGATTCTTTTCATCTGCATCCTCCTTATTTCCATAATGATAGTTTTTGTAAGTTATACCCTTTACCCCTATATAGAATTGTACCCTTTTTTAAACAAATTTGCAATCATTAGTACAGAATCATATAAAAATATTATTGCCATTATCAATTGTAACATTATATATCTGCATCAGATTTTTCTTCGCCCAATTCCCCATAATATTTTTGAGTGTCTGTAAGCAATGTTTTTGCTTGGAATACTTGCAAAACCACCCATTTGTGATATACTAAAAAAGCACGAAACATTCGTGCTTTTGGTGACGTATCGAAGTGGTCATAACGGGGCGCACTCGAAATGCGTTTGCCCTCCGGGGCACGTGGGTTCGAATCCCACCGTCACCGCTTTCTAAAACAAAAAACAAAATATAAAAAGGAGTAATGTATATGGGATTCTTAATGGGTAAAACAGCTATTATCACAGGCGCAGGACGCGCCGTATTAAGCGACGGCAGATGCGGCTCCATCGGCTACGGCATCGCTACCGCTTATGCAAAAGAAGGTGCCAATCTGGTGATTACGGGACGTAACGTAAAAAAACTGGAAGACGCCAAAGAAGAACTGGAAAGACTCTACGGCATTAAAGTTCTGATTGTGCAGGCAGATGTAAACGAAAACTCCGACAACGAAGCAGTGGTAAATGATGTAATCAAACAGACCATCGATACCTTCGGCAGAATTGATGTGTTAATTAACAACGCACAGGCTTCCGCTTCCGGCGTCACTTTGGCAGACCATACCACAGAACAGTTCAATCTGGCTATGTATTCCGGTCTGTACGCTGCTTTCTACTATATGAAAGCCTGCTATCCTTATTTAAAGGAAACACAGGGCAGCGTTATTAACTTTGCTTCCGGTGCAGGTTTATTCGGTAACTTCGGTCAGTGTGCATACGCAGCTGCAAAAGAAGGTATCCGCGGACTGACCCGTGTAGCCGCAACCGAATGGGCAAGAGACGGTATCAACGTAAACATCGTATGTCCTTTAGCATGGACCTCTCAGTTAGAGCAGTTTAAAAACGCTTATCCTGATGCCTTTGACAAGAACGTACACACACCGCCTGCAGGTCACTTCGGCGATGCAGAAACCGAAATCGGACGTGTTTGCGTACAGCTTGCATCCCCCGACTTCAAGTATATGACCGGCGAAACCTTAACTTTAGAAGGCGGTCTGGGTCAGAGACCTTAACCGGTGGCACTAAACTAATACCAATTTACAAGAATCAAGGACTGTTGGAAAACCAACAGTCCTTTTTGTTCCTAAAATGCTTTCTATAATACTTCTTTGTTCACACCACAGCACGCAACATCACTTCACTAATTCCTCATACACCTTAAGCGTCTCTTCATCATCATATCCACTCATGTAATACGTTGTCCCTGCAGCTTCAAACCGGATAAACACCCCATTCTGCGGATTCAGGAAAGCCTCACAGCTACCCTCTTCATAAATACGGAAAGTGCCTTTGTGTAAGGTATCCATACCCGTTCCGCTGACTTTCTCCCACTTTGGTTTCTCATCCAAAAGCGTCACTTCTTCAATTATGCTTACCGGTATTCTGTAGTCCTCGTTGATTTGGGATGCCACCAACACCGTATCCTCTACCCTCAGGGATATGGGTGTAAACTCCAAAAGCACTACCCACATACACACAAGTATCAATTGCAGTGTCACTACCGCAACAAATCCAATCAATAACTTTCCTGCCGGTTTTGCCATATTGGTAGTAATACCAAATCCGGTTCTGCTTTCCACAGATGAACGCTTATCTTTAGGATTATAATAAATCATGCCCCAAATCCAATTGTCTTCATCCTCCTGCCACATCATATCCATTTTGTCTCTATAGGTTTTATCCAGCTTTTTCTTCTTGTTCAGCACCCATATAAGTACCGCCAGGACTGCAACCGTGTATATAATTGCGGATACGACAAAAAATCCGGTCAGCCGCATATCAGAATCTAGCATCCACAACAATGTCACTGTATACACCGTATTGATCCAGGCACAGATTACCCACATATTTTTCCAAAGATTCTTTTTGGCACGGGCGTAATTCAGATTCACTTCACTGTTACTGCTGATTACCTGGGTTCTTTGTCTGTCCATCCAGACTGCTGCCAGCCAGAAAAATACGGTAATAAACGCAAAGCTTCCTATGGTAACGCTTAATGCGCCCAGTTTATCTCCCCAAAACCGCACCAGTGCCCAGCCAAATGCTGCCAGACTCAAGATACTCTGAGGCAGAAAATGATACCACTTGACCTTACGCACAGCACCTGCGCTTTTGATTTCTACCACACGTTCTCCGGTACCGGTCTTTTTCCAGCCTTTTTGACGTTTCAATTCTTTTAACGCAGTATTCGCTTTTCCAAAAGGGATAAAAAACACAAATGTACCGGCCAAAAGCCAAACTGTCCAAATAATCATAAAAACAGAAAACCATGGTAGCAAAACTGCAGGAACAGGCACGAGCAATATGGCAAGCAATCCCAACCGCATCTGTTTTTGATAATTTTTGGTAATCTGTTCTACTTCCGGTGCGGCAGCCTGCTCCTTCGTTAATGTCACCCCATACCACAGCCCTTTTTTAGGGGCCATCTCATTTTTTAACAAAACATAAATAAACAGAACAAAGGGATATACACAACCCAGCAAAATAAGTTTTACAGTCATACTCTACCTCCTATTCCCCAAAGCACCGGTCGCATAATTGTAAAAACGCATCCTTAGACATACCGCTGATTTTGGCTTCCGAAGCAATTTTTTTAAGCATCTCTGAAGATTCCCCGGGCAGTCCCGCTCTGCCGTCAAACTGCTCCCGCACTCTGGCTCCGTTTCTTCTGTCCGTAAAAATATATCCTTCCTGCTTTAAAAGCTGATAAGCCTTATTGACTGTCATGGAATTGATACCGATTTCTTCTGCCAGGGCACGCACGGTAGGCAATTTTTCTCCCGGTGCCAGTTTCCCCTCAGAAATCCCTATCACAATCTGGTTGCGTATCTGTAAATACACAGGTACATCCGAAGTATCATTTAATAAAATAACCATAGACTCACTCCTTTGTATTATTTATTGTAATACAAATAATACAAAAGTGCAAGTACTATGGTTATACTTTTTTCATTATGCAGTTGCCATCCTAAAACCGCTCATAATTCCTTATGCTTCTGCCTTCCACAGTCCATGCAGGTTACAGTACTCATAAGCCGCTACAACAGTATCTCCCTCTGTCAGCAAAAACTCTGCTCTGGGTTTATCCGCAGGTGTCAGTTTTACCTTCTGGCTGCCTTTCTTGGTTTCTAATACAATCCATTCGATATAGTGGGCTTCTACCATGGGATGTTCTACTTCCCCGATTTCCACCACTACCTTGTTGCCGTCTACCGTAATCACAGGTACATGTTTCTCTGCCGCACCATCGGATGTGCCGGGAACCATCTCCAGCATAGGCGCACCGCAACACATTACCGGTACACCGGATTCTTTTGCAAATTCAATAATGTTTCCACAAGTTTTACAAGTAAAATACTTCATATGCTACCTCCCAATAATTATTTTATTCTACTACAATATTGGACAACCAAACGCCCTTCTTTACCAGTATATACCCAATCACACATTTTATCAATTCAATTAATTGGCAATAAAAGTATAAAGGTACAATCGGTATCCCTGTAAAACGGCTCAATATATACGCCAGCGGTATACTTGCACACCACATAAATACACTGTCAAAGAAAAAGGTAATAATGGTTTTTCCTCCCGCACGCAGGGTAAAATAACAGGTATTTAAAAACGCACACATGGGTATAAAAATTGCCACTACGCGGATTAACTGTGTTGCCAGGTTCTTTACGATATCCGTGGTATTATACACCATCGGAAATAGCGGTGCACAAAGTGCCAGAATTCCGCCGATTACCGCACAGGTAACTACTGCAAACACAATCAGCTTGGTATCGGTATCCTTTGCTTCCTTCATTTTACCTGCGCCCAAAAGCTGCCCTATAATAATAGATACGGCACTGCCCAGAGAAATATACACTACATTAAATAAATTGGAAATCGTTGTAGTAATATTCATTGCCGCAACTGCGTCCAGTCCACGCATGGAATAGCACTGGCTCAATGTTGCCATACCTGCCGCCCACATTATTTCATTTAGCATAAGCGGGCTACCCTTTATGAGTATTTTAGACACCAGATTGCCCGGAATATACAGGCTCTTATATGCCCCTTCAATAAAAGGATATTTGAGGGCATGTGCATGGGTCCATACGATAACTATCACCATCTCTACGTAACGGGAAATTACTGTTGCAATTGCAGCACCCACTACACCCAGCTTCGGAAATCCCAGCAGGCCGAAAATCAACAGTACATTCAAACCGCAATTTACTAAAACTGCTACGATACCTGCAATCATAGGCACTACCGTTTCCCCACACTCACGCAAGGTACTGGTATAAGCCTGGGCCAGTGCAAAGGCAGGTAACCCAATAATCATCACCAATAAATATTGTTTTCCATACTGCAAAGTAACCTCTAACTGTGCCGCATTTTCTTCTCCATGCAGATACAACTGAATCAGAAAATCACCTGCAAACACAAACAACAAACATGCCAGAACCGTAATGATGACACAAACAATCAATTTAAACCGAAATGTATGTCTGACACCTTCTGTTTTACCGCAACCAAAAAACTGCGCCCCAAAAATACCGGCACCGGAAATAGCGCCGAAAATACTGATATTAAACACAAACATCAATTGGTTGACAATGGCAACACCGGACATCTGCTCCGTGCCCACACGTCCCACCATAATATTATCCAAAAGACTGACAAAATTGGTAATACCGTTTTGCACGATGATAGGAAGAAGTACTCCCAACACCATTATATAAAAAGCTTTATCACCAATGTATTTTCCCAAAAACCTTTTCATTTCTTCCTCACTTTTATTCTGCATTTCCCATGGCGCACTGGAATGTTACTACTCCATGCCCCGCAGTTCTACTCTTGTAACATACTTCTTTAAAAGATTCACAAAGGATTCCAGTTCTTCTTTGCTATAAGCAGAAAATCCTTTCTGTATCACATTTTCATTGTCCCTGTAACTTTGTAAAAAGTAAGCCCCTGCACCCTGTATCCACGAACCGATAGCCTCAAAGTCCTCTGATGTGTGTAATTCCCTCACCACCGTTGTACGGAACTCGTACGGAATCTGTCCTTCCAATAGGATGGATACACTTTCTTCTATCCTTTTTATATCCAGGTTGCCTTTCCCGACAGTTGTGTCATATTTCTCTTTACTGTTCTTTATATCCATTGCCACATAATCCAACAGATTTGCTTCCAAAAGTTTCCGTAACACTTCCGGTCTGTAACCGTTGGTATCCAATTTCACCAGATATCCCATATCTTTCATTTTACCGATAAATTCAGGCAAATCCGGTTGCAGGGTAGGTTCTCCGCCGGTAATGCATACACCGGAGAGAATGTTTTTCCGTTTTTGTAAAAAAGTAAGCACTTCTTCCTCAGAGATAGTCGGATACTCTTTTGCATGCAATACCAAATCCCCGTTGTGGCAAAAGGGACAACAAAAATTACAGCCTCCGGTAAATACGGTGGCTGCCACATGCTCAGGATAGTCCAGTAATGTAGTTTTGTTAAGTCCATGTATCTGCATCGTGCTTGCCTCTTTTTCTTCCTACGGTTATAATAGATACTATAACAACAATATGGGGGAAATGCAAGGAAGGACTTACCATGGAAAATCAATTACATGAAAAATATATGAAAGAAGCCTTAAAACAGGCTAAGAAAGCACATGCACTGGGCGAAGTTCCCATCGGCTGTGTCATTGTATATCAGGACAAGATTATCGGCAGAGGCTATAATCGCCGCAATACCGACAAAAACACCCTGTCCCATGCAGAGATTACCGCAATTAACAAAGCCAGTAAATTTATGGGCGACTGGCGGTTAGAAGAATGTACTCTTTATGTGACCTTAGAACCCTGCCAGATGTGTTCCGGTGCCATTGTACAGGCCCGCATCCCCCATGTGGTCATCGGTTGCATGAACCCCAAAGCAGGGTGTGCAGGTTCTATCTTAAATGTATTGCAGATGCCGGAATTTAACCATCAGGTAGAAATTACAAAGGGTATCTTAGAAGAGGATTGCAGCAATATGCTCACCACTTTCTTTAAGGAACTGCGCATTCGCAACAAAGCAGAAAAGGAAGCCGCGCAACAGGCAACTTCCGATTCTCAAAATGCATAATTGTCTCTATTAAGCCTCAGGCAGATACGTAGGTGCTGCTTTGGGGCTTTTTCCTTTTATGACTTTATGATAATAGGCATAGGTCATGGGGTCATCCGGCTTTATCACATCACAATCCACTACTTTTCCCAAGAATACCGTATGGGTATCCGTTTCCATTTTGTCTATGACTTCACAGGTAAAATAGGCACAGGCATCGCTTAACACCGGCATAAATCCTTTAATGGAGTGGGACAGAGTATCAAACTTGTTAAAATCCCTGCCACTTCGGAAACCAAAGGTACCGATTACGGACGGCTCTGTATGTTCCCCCAATATATTAATTGCAAATTTTCCGCTCTTTTCAATACACTGATGGGTATAATTATCGCGATTCATACTGATGGCTATGGTTGCCGGCTCCGCTGTTATCTGCATCACACTGTTTGCTACACAACCGGTAGCCCTGCCTTCGTCCCACGTACTGATAATATATACTCCATAGGAAAAATATCTGTATGCGTCAATATTCATATTTCCCTCTTTCCTTTTGCCGGTACTTTGCTATTTTTCACTGCAGGATAACGGCAAATGTTTTCTGCAATATATAACTATAATATGCGCAGGATGAGGGAAAGGTATACACGGGAGCAGAATGGCATCCTTGCTCAATTTTATAATGTTTCTACGGACTATATCGCCGGACTCACCAACGACCCGACTCCCCGATTTAGAATAAAATAAGAACAATTACCATCAGACAAGGTAACTGTTCTTATTTTTTGTCTTTCGCATATTTACAGAAAAGCAGCAATTTCCATATTCGGTTTTTCGTTTATAACAATTTAATATTGTATTGTATAAGACACCTTCCCATGTTATAATATGTATGCTGTGTCCCTCCGGTAGGAAGGGGGTGACAGTGTGGACATACTCATATCTTTTTTAATCTCCGTATTGGCAAGTGTAGTTGCCTACTACATATGCAAATGGTTGGACGGAGATAATTAAAACACAGCTCAGCCAAAATGAAAGCCCCAGGACTAGCACTCCCGGGGCTTTCGCTTTGTGACACGTGTAATACTCATATCTTTGCCTACTTAAAATATAGCATTGCTTTTGCCATTTGTAAAGTATTTTGTATCATAAAGATAAAAAGAGACTTGTTTACCATATCACAAAATGATATAATGTAATTTTACAAAAAAAGCACCAGCCCCAAGCTCGTAGCTTAAAACCGGTACCTTGTAGTGGACCGCCAGGGGCTCGAACCCTGGACACCCTGATTAAGAGTCAGGTGCTCTACCAACTGAGCTAGCGGTCCATATATGTGAAGCGTTTTTCAACGCAAGAGTTATATTATCACATGCAAATTTACTTTGCAAGTACTTTTTTAATATTTTTTCAATTTTTTTAATTTTATTTGCTTTTTCTACAATACACTCACATTAAAAATTATGACTTACACTCTTTACAATACCCATAAAGCTCTAATTTATGCTCTGTAATTGTAAAGTTACCCATATCTTCTTCGAAATGCACATGTTCAAAAGGGCACTTAGTTAAAGCAATACGTTTGTGGCATCCCAAACAGGTTGCATAGTGGGTGTGTTTGCCACCGGTCCACTCATACATAACGGTGCCGTCGCCGATAAAATTGCTTTTTTCCACAAAGTGATTTTCTTCGAATGCAGTGAGGATACGGTAGATAGTCGACACCGCATAGTTCTCACCACCCATTTGCAGAATTTTATTGTAGATCTGCACCGCACTAAGGGGCTCTCCCGCCTCATGGAGCACATGATATACGTCTTTTCTTTGTTTTGTCCATTTAATACCCTTTGGGTACACAATTTCTTTACTTTCCATGATAACCGGCACCTCTAAACCAAAACATTCATGCCTGCAAGTTCCAACAAAATGCCTACCACTACACCGATTGCGTAAAGTAACAGCACGACCTTAAGCGTATCCTTTTTATCGCTGTTGGCACGGAACAATACCAACAGTCCCACGCCTGCTCCTACCAAAAGGCCGGACATGCATGCACCGAAGCTCATGGCTCCCTCCAGATACAGTCTGGTGAGTACCACGGAAGATGCACAGTTGGGAATCAGTCCCACAATACCTGCCAGTATCTGTCCGATAATGGGTTTGTTCAAAATCAGGTTTTCTAATACATCTTCACCCAAGCACTCCAAAAGCAAGTTCACGGCAAAAGTAATCAGTATCAGGAACACAAATATTTTTACCGTATGAACCAGCGCGGACTTCCAAATACTTTCTCCTTCTTCACAGTGACAATGGTCATGCTCACACATTTCATGAATGTGGCTGTGCTCCTCCTTTTGGGGACGAAAACACAAATCTACCAAAAATCCTGCAACCATACCGATTATCACTTTTAGCGCCAAAATTTTGATAATGGGTGCAACACCGATTTCTCCCACTTCCGCAATAAGGATAGGTAACATTTCATCAGAAGTGGATAAATAAATCGCAATTAAGGTACCAAGCGTAATCACTCTGCCGGCATAAAGACCGGATGCCGCAGCAGAAAAACCGCACTGGGGCAATGCGCCCAACAAACCGCCGAATAAGGGGCCGAGACGACCGCCTTTCTTGATTACTGTCTGCACTTTTCCCGCAGTTTTATGTTCCATAAACTCCATCGCCAGATATGTTAAAAACAAAAACGGCAACAGAACCAAACAATGTTCCAAACTATGTACTACACAATGTCCTACTATATGTGCTACTTCATGCATGTTGTGTTATCCTCTCAATTTTGGACAGGGCCATCCCTTATCCCCAGTCAAATTCCATTTGCAAATGCAACTCATTTGCATTTAGAACTATAACATATTTTGAAAGGATGTCAATATTTTTTCTACACAAAACCAATAGTTTTTATCGACAATTTTTATCAGAAAAATCTCTCCTACAAAAATGTACTTCCGCTAACCTTCCCTCCAGAAGTTAAATTCCGGGTACTTACTCTCCATCAGTTCTTTTATTTCATCCCATGTAAGACCTGTAATATCCGTTTCCTCTTCTACACCATTCCAATCGGTATAAATAACAATATCTATATAGTTGCCTTCTTCCTCTATATAGTCATACTCAAAATGAAATTTGAGCTCCTTTTCTAATTGATATTCGCCATCCCTCAATCCATATATCCGGTAATACGGATTTGGCAGACCATCTTGTCCCCTATCATACAATTTGTGAGCTTCGTAATCAATTTTAAATCCACTTGGGAAGGGAGTGAGCATATAGGCTTCTTCCTCTTGTGACCACACAAACCAATCATAATAGTCCCATGAGCCTCCGCTACCACCATGTGTCCCTCTATAAATCAGTATATCCTCATATCCGTCGTCATTACCGTCCCACAAGATAATATTTTCTGCCAAGGCAAGCTGTGGATACTTTTCCTTCTTCCACCAGTAGTCAAACGCAGGGTACTTTTCCTCTAAAAGGGATACCGTTTCCTCCCACGTTAAATCCGTAATATCATACTCTGCCACAACTTCACCGTTTACGCTGTAAGTTGCCATCGCCAAAAAGTGCCCGTTTTCATCCTGATCATATGCATAATCAAAGGCAATCCTTTTTTCTTTCTCATATGCGTCATATTGCAACTCCCGTATTGTATAACCGATATAAGCAGTTCCCTGCATCCTATAATACAACTTATGATTTTCATAGTCTATGGCACTGACCGGTATCCATTCTGCCTTACCATAACACCCCTGCTCCGGTTGCCAGATAAACAATTCATAGCAGTCCCATGCACCGCCACTTCCCTCTATCATTTCCACATAGTGCCAAATATCATTATAGCCGTCGTTGTTAGCGTCCCACTCAAAGAAGCAAGTTTCATCCAGTTGGATTTCTTCCTCTGCAAATTGCAACTTCGGAGCTTCCGTTTCTGCAATGGTTTCTTCCGTTAATTCCGGCACAGTTTCTTCAATAGTATCTTCACCTTGCACCATATTAGAACCAGCATCTATAGTCGTCTCCGGCTCTTTCTCTGCCAAGCTTGCTGTTTCCGTTACATCTCCGCTATCTTCTTGGGATGCTTTTCCGCAACCGGTAAACAGGATAGTCGACATTATCATACACATGATGCAACATGCCATCTTTATAAATACTTTACTTCTCATCACAAACCTCAAAAATATAAAACTTCAGATAATAAGAGGAATCCGCTGCCCAAAGGATTGGGTGGTCTGCTGCCTGGGTACGGAACTCCACCTGACGCAGGCGTTTGTGTGCGCCGCGGGCTGCCTCTGCAATGGTCTTTTTAAACAGTTCCGGATCCATGAAATGGGAGCAGGAACAAGTTGCCAAAAAACCGCCGTCTTTTACAAGCTTCATACCACGGATATTGATTTCCCTGTAGCCCTTCACCGCATTTTTAATGGAATTGCGGGATTTGGTAAAAGCAGGCGGGTCTAAGATAACCACATCAAATTTCTCGCCCTTTGCTTCCAATTCGGGCAGCAAATCAAATACATCCGCACACACAAAGGAAACTCTGTCTTCCAAATGATTTAATGCTGCGTTTTCTCTTGCCTGTGCCACGCCCAGTTCGGAAGCATCCACGCCCAGCACTTCCTTTGCCCCTGCAATGCCTGCATTCAGTGCAAAAGAACCGGTATGGGTAAAGCAGTCCAGCACTTTCTTGTCTTTACAGATCTTATGAATAGCGGCACGGTTATTTTTCTGGTCTAAGAAAAATCCGGTTTTCTGGCCATCTTCCACATCTACCAGATATTTCACGCCGTTTTCCACAATTTCCACTTTTGTATCAAAAGGCTCGCCAATAAATCCTTTGTAACGTTGCATGCCTTCCTGCTCTCTGACTTTGGCATCACTACGCTCATAGATTCCGCGAATCTGAATACCGTCCTTTGCAAGTACACGCTTTACGGCGTCCAAAATCTGTGGTTTCAATTTATCAATACCCAATGCAAGGGATTCTACTACCAGCACATCGGAGAACTTGTCCACTACAATGCCCGGCAGAAAATCCGCTTCGCCGAAAATCAGACGGCAACTGCTTGTATCAATGACCTGCTTGCGGTAATCCCACGCAGCCTGCACTCTTTTCTCTATAAACGCATCATCTATAACCGTATCCTTTTTACGGGAAAGCATGCGCACAGTCAGTTTGGAACGGGTATTGATAAACCCATACCCCAAAAAGAATCCGTCAAAATCATGGACTGTAATAATATCTCCATTTTCAAAGCTTCCCAGAATACTGTCTATTTCATTATCATATATCCATGCGCCACCGGCTTTCAGTGTGCGTCCTTCACCCTTTTTCAATGTTACTATTGTATCGTACATACTAACCTCGCCTTCCGTCCTTTAGGGGACCTTACTCGTTACAACACCCATTATAACCATCCCCAAACCTGTAACGCAATAAAAATCTTGACATTCCGCACGCCTTAGTGTATGATTTTCATGTTCGGGAGAACATTGTTCCCTGACGCAACATACAATAGAATAACGATGCGTGGCTCAGTTTGGTAGAGCGCTACGTTCGGGACGTAGAGGTCGCAGGTTCAAATCCTGTCGCATCGATGAAAAAAGAAGTTCTCACATCTGTGGGAACTTCTTTTTT
>JAZNNL010000093.1:0-3861 GCA_045580245.1 Lachnospiraceae bacterium | reverse complement strand
GGTACCACATAGGGAATCCCTTCGTCTACCATAGCGATGCTTGCTGTTTTGCAGGTATCCAGTATTTTTACGATTTCATTGATATCCGTTACTTCCCTATCTTTTCTTCTCATGGTTTTCCCTCTTCGTATTTTCTCATAAATGCACGGAGCAACATCCACGCCCCGTGCATTTACATTTCTATTTCTCTTTATTGAAATACCTGATACGCAATATACTTCGACAGGTTAAAGCTTCTGAAACTCATATCTTCATAGCTTAAGAACACATTCTTCAGGTAATGGTAGCCCCAGCTTTCTTTCTCCCACCTGTAACCATCGAATACTTCTTCGTAGGTCAAATAATCATCACTGTAATAATAGTATTCCCGCTGGCTTTCTTCTACCTCAGGTACCGCTTCCGCTACCAGTTCCATGTCAAAACCTTCTTCTGCAAAAAGTTCTGCGAAAGCAGGTGCGGCATCCGCTGATAATCCGGCAAGGTAACCGTAGTCGTCATAGCTGTCCGCCTCAAAGAAGTTGCTGGAGGAACTGCCCATATTGGCTACGTTACATCTGGCAATCCAGTAATCCGGATGGGAGAAGGACAATACCAGGTAACAAAGGGTTACCACTACCGTACTATACTTAAACAGCTTAAACTTTTTAAAGAAAATACTAAAAATCACACCCGTCAACAATATTGCAATTACCGCCAAAGACCAAAGAACCAAAATTCGTAAAAAGGTCAGATAGTAATTTTTAATATACAAAATCATGCGGTAAGCAGAGGATGCAATCATAACATAGGTGCAAAGTGACATAACTGTCATAATCAGTTTTAATACACCACTGTTTTTAAAGTACGCATGGGTAATTAATACCACAATCAGGTTAATGATACATACCGCCAAAAGCTGGAAAAATCCTTCTCTGGCATACTCTGCGTAAGTGTAACCCTCCAAACTCACATTTCCCATAAAGAGACAGTAAATCTGAATGGCACTGAACACCACATATAATACGGTAACAGGCAGGGTGATTACAATTCCTACAATTGCCTCAATACGTTTTCTCTCTTTGGCTTCCTCAGAAAAAGTCCTTTTACAAAGGTAAGCCATAATCCAATATGCGCCCAGAAACATAAAAATAATGGTAAACATGACTCCGAATACATCTCCAAAGCCAAAATCCCTAAAGAACCCTTCCGTCATCTTGGAAAAAACCATGTCTGCACTGGCAAGCAGGGCAAATACGATAAAGAACAACGGAATACTGAAGCAGAGACCGATAATCACATAACCGCCCACGCCACTGCTCTTTTTGGTTCTGGTTTTGCGGTATCCGGCAAAATCGGTAAAAGGTCTGTGAATTTCACCCAGGCTACCGAAAAGCGTACAAATCATGTATCCCAAATATCTGCCAAAGGTCCAGTTATGTACCTGATAAAAACGGTGCAGTAAAAAGCTGATAGTCAAAAGCCAGACTCCGGTTTTGTTGAAAAATATAATGCGCGGGTCTGCGGTCAGGAAAGTACTGATTCCCAAAAGCAGAATACTACTCATATAAAAGATGCTGCCTCTTTTGGAGGAAACCCCTAGTTTTTTCATACAGTAACAGTAAAACCAAAGGCTTCCTGCGAGAAAAAAAGGATAGGTAATACCGCTTCCGTTTCTGTACATGCAAAGTGCATAGAAGCAGGCATATATAAAACAAGCGATAGATAAACTACGGAAATTGCTTTTCAGGTTTTTGGTCTGCTCGGTTTCCGGTTTTGCCTTAGGCTGCGGGTAGTTCATATAGGGCATAGGACCTGCGGCATAAGGGGGTACGCCGGTACCGTAGGGTTGCCCTGTGTAGGGCTGCTGTGCATATGCAGTTTGCGGTTGTTGCGGTTGCTGCCCCATCTCATTCTGTGGCATCTGTGCATTATTCATATTTTCATTATTCATCTGCTTCTTCCTCCTCATCCTCTACATATTCCATAATATCTCCCGGCTGGCAGTGCAATGCTTTGCAGATGGCATCCAGCGTGGAAAAACGGATTGCTTTTGCTTTGTTGTTTTTTAGAATGGACAGGTTTGCCAGTGTCAAATCCACTTCCCCGGCTAACTCGGTTAGACCTTTCTTGCGTTGTGCCATCACCACGTCCAAATTGATTCTGATTCCCATCCGGCACCTCCTATATTGTCAAATCATTTTCTTCTTTGTAATTCACTGCCCGCTCAAATACAAATGCCAGTACTTTACTGAACAAACCTGCAATCACAAAAACTAAAATCACTACCGCCATGGCAATGGTAAGGTATAAAACACTTCGTACAAGGGATACCGCAGCAATCATAAAGCTGTAGGTTCCCATACGCTGCAGGCTGACTACATTTTCCATCACAAAACAATTATCTGCCAAAACCGTACGGAATATTTTTCGAAGCTCTCCTAAAATAGCGATGGCAAGAATTCCCAGTACAAAATAGATGATAACCGTTTCCGTATAATGATTAGCCAGATTTTCCAGATAATTCCCCAGCCATTTGATGGAAAACGGCAGTGTAATGGTCACTACCATTCCTGCAAAATACATAAAATCTAACAGATACTTGGTAAAACGGATAATATTTTCTTTCTTCATTTGTCCTCCTCATCTCTTGCACCGAACTTTTTTGTCCGACAAGCTTCTTCATTGGATATGAACGGTTTTTTCTGTTATAAGGGCATAAAGAAACCCGTGCCTTCATAAGTGCAGCGGAATTGGTTACTTTCACTAAAATAGTAACTCAAAACCTTCCTTGCTCATGAATATAGCACGGGTTTTTTCGATTGTCAATATGTTTTTATTGAATTTCAATAAACTTTTATTGAAATTCGTGTTTTGGCGGTTTCCGAGAGACAATTTCCACGTACTGCTTATTCCTTTTTATAGTACGCGTAAGAGTTCTTACCGTTCTTCTTTACACCGTACATCGCATCATCCGCATAAGCAATCAACTGCTCCGCATCGGTGGTATCCTTAGGATAGCTTGCAATACCTACACTGCCGTGGATTTCGTAAATATGTCCGGCCAGTTTAAAAGGTTTGGAAAATGCATGTAAACACTGGTTAGCAGTGGTTTCTATGATTTTACTGTTATCACTCTTTAATATCATGATAAACTCATCACCGGCAAAACGATATGCAGTAAGGAGGGGGGTGTGCATTGCTTTCAGTTTGTTTGCAATCTGTTGCAGTGCTTCATCACCGGCACCGTGTCCGTAAGTATCATTTATGCCTTTAAAGTTGTCTATATCAAGCATAAAGACTGTACAAGGTGTTTCTGCTTCAATGGTTTCATGCAAATCTTCCATAAATTTGGAGCGGTTAGCCAGTCCCGTCAGGAAGTCGTGCTGGGACGCGTTTTCCAAATAACCTCTCGCTTCCTGTAACTCTGCAGTCAACTTACGTCTCTTAAAATTGTCATATACAACATAAACCAGAATCACCAGTATCACAACGGACATTACGATAACCGGTGCCAGTACCTCTTCGTTTCTTTCAAAAAAGGTTGCTTCATGATTTACGTATATGGTATCCGCCGGTAAATCTTTAGCTGATATACCAAACTTATTCATTATCTGTTCATTAATACAGTAAACATTGGGACTGTCAATATAACTTCCGCTCCTTAGCAACTGGTCATTACCCTGAATAACACTGATGGCAATTTCTGCAGCTTTTCTGCCGGACTCCTGCATGGAAACAATATTTCCGCCCAGAACGCCCCAGCCAATACCGCCTTCCACCATTCTAAAAGCCGGTACGGATGCAAATTTGGCTATCAATTCTATGGACTCTTTGTTGGTATATTGCTTGCCGCTGGCATCCTCCGTCATCATAACATATATC
>JAZNNL010000092.1:0-9622 GCA_045580245.1 Lachnospiraceae bacterium | reverse complement strand
ACAAAAGAGCTAAATGTTCCTGCATATCGTGATATTGGTCTTGCACTAAGAAGCAGAAAAACTGCTTCGCTCGCAGTGAAAAAATTTTTGGAATATTTCAAATATCGCTAGATATCAAAAAACTCTACGGCAATCCACGCTGTAGAGTTTTATAATGTGAGTAAACTTCAAATTTTCCAATCGCTGCAAATTGTGTGTAGCTTTTTGATAGCGTTCTTTTTTCCTTACTTTCTACCCATAACCAATATGGGGGGCACATATGGGTAGAAATTTTGTCCTTTTATTGCAGATGTTTCTACCCAAACAGGACATTTTTGAATGTTATGGGTTGATTTTCGGCACATATTCGCCATAAACATTCACATTTTTCGTTCTTGTGTCAGTAAAACAACTTCAAATGTATCGTTCCGATTTACTTTATCATATTTCACCGCTTAGTTCAATGTATGGTGAAAATGCAGGGGGGAGAACGTCGATAAATGAAAGGGACAAACATGCTCAACAAATGAAAGGGACTGCATACGTGTACTTGACAAATAAAGGTAAAAATAGGTATACTTTTAAAGATTGGGTATATTTTAGAAAAAAGCGTGAGTTATACCCACAAAAATGCTTTTTCCTGGGTATAGAATGCATTTTTTCGCATCTATATACCCAAAATGCTTGTTTTGCAGAAAAAATCAGAAGAAAAATGGGTATATAGCCTTGAAAAATGCTTGTCTATACCCAATTCAGGGATTTTGAAACGCAAGCCGGGCAACAACCGGGACTATAAAATGCGAGCCAGGCAATAACCGGGGCTACAAAACACGCACCCATCTATGCCTGGGAGTACACAATGCGAACGCCCGGCAATATTGGGGAGTCCACTATGCGAACGCACCCGGCAACAGCATAAGTGAGAACATAGAAACAGACATATTTTCCCGAAAAGGGGTTTATGATAAGGAGATTTTTTATTTATGAGTAAGATTATCTTAACCGGAGACCGTCCTACAGGTAAATTACATTTGGGCCACTATGTGGGCTCTTTAAAGAGACGTGTGGAATTACAGAATTCCGGTGAATATGACAAGATTTTTATTATGATTGCAGATGCTCAGGCATTGACTGACAACGCAGACAATCCGGAGAAAATCCGCCAGAACATTATTGAGGTAGCTCTGGATTATTTGTCATGCGGTTTGGACCCTGCAAAGTCTACCCTGTTTATCCAGTCCCAGATTCAGGAGCTGACAGAGCTTTCTTTCTATTATATGAATCTGGTTACCCTTTCCAGACTGGAGCGTAACCCTACCGTTAAGACTGAAATTAAGATGCGTAATTTTGAAACCAGTATTCCTGTTGGTTTCCTGACTTATCCCATCAGTCAGGCTGCAGATATCACTGCATTCAAGGCAACTACCGTTCCTGTTGGGGAAGACCAGCTTCCCATGATTGAACAGTGTCGTGAAATCGTCAGAAGATTTAACTATATCTACGGTGATACTTTGGTAGAGCCCGAAGCATTGATTCCTCAGAACGAAGTATGTTGCCGTCTGCCCGGTACTGACGGTAAGGCAAAGATGAGTAAGTCCCTTGGTAACTGTATCTATTTGTCTGATTCCGCAGACGAAGTACGCACCAAGATTATGAGTATGTTTACCGACCCCAACCATTTAAAGATTACCGATCCCGGTTCTTTGGAAGGCAATGCGGTATTTACTTATCTGGATGCATTCTGTAGGGATGAGCACTTTGAAAGATTCTTACCTGAGTATGCTAACTTAGATGAATTAAAGGGTCACTATCAGCGAGGCGGCTTAGGAGACGTAAAGGTGAAGAAGTTCTTAAACGCTATCGTACAGGAAGAGTTAGAACCCATCCGTGCACGCAGAAAAGAACTGGAAAAACAGATTCCCGAGATTTACGATATCTTAAAGAAGGGCAGCGAAGTGGCAAGAGCAGCTGCAGCAGAAACCATGTCTGAAGTAAAGGCAGCCATGAAGATTAATTACTTCGATGATGCGGCACTGATTGCAGAGCAGGCAGCAAGATTTGCAGAGCAGTAGGCGCCGGACAGCCAAAAGTTTTGCAAAAGCAGACGTCGGATTCGCAGAAAATTAGGTATTTACAACCCGAAGGGTTTGTGCTATCATAACTAGGTATGATTTTAGCCGGCACTCAGGTTTCGGACACTCCGACCGCACCTTGGTACCAGGCGATTCAAAAATAAGGAGGAAACAAAAATGATTTCTAAAGACAAGAAAACAGCAATTATCAACGAGTACGCTACAAAGCCCGGCGATACCGGTTCACCTGAGGTTCAGATCGCAGTTCTGACCGCAAGAATCAAAGAACTCACCGAGCATATGAAAGCAAATCCCAAGGATCATCACTCCAACAGAGGTCTGTTAAAGATGGTTGGTCAGAGACGTGGTCTTCTGGATTACTTAAAGAAGAAAGATATCGAAAGATATCGTGCAATTATTGCAAAGCTTGGAATCAGAAAGTAATTTTGAAAGTAAAGAGGCGGAGCGTGTCCGATTTATCGGCCGCTCTGCCTTTATTCCGATAATAAAGGCGTTTTGTTTCATAATATGCCTTTTAGGAATGAAAAAGGAGTATTTGTAACCCGTTCACTCTTCAGGTAATGATATCCCGAGACCGCTGAAAAGCGTATCCGGTTCACAGTTTTTTGTGAGTGGTGATGCGGCACGGATTCGCCGCGTATCCGGTTCACAGCCGGGTGAATTTTTCAGTAGTTTCGGTAGTTACCTGAAGCACCCCGCAATATTGCGGACCGCATGATATATGCGATGAAAAAGGAGATTAGTATGTACAAGTCTTTTACTATGGACCTTGCCGGTCGTACCTTACGTGTAGACATCGGCAGAGTAGGAAAGCAGGCTAATGGTTGTGCTTTCATGCAGTACGGTGATACTACCGTATTATCTTGTGCTACAGCATCTGACAAGCCCAGAGATGGTATTGATTTCTTCCCTCTGAGCGTAGAATACGAAGAAAAGCTGTATGCAGTTGGTAAAAGCCCCGGCGGATTTAACAAGAGAGAAGGAAAGGCAAGCGAAAACGCAGTTTTAACCAGCCGTGTTATCGACAGACCTATGCGTCCTTTATTTCCCAAGGATTACCGTAACGATGTAACTTTAAACAATATGGTTATGAGTGTTGACCCTGAGTGCCGTCCTGAACTGGTGGCTATGTTAGGTGCAGCAATCGCAACCTGCATTTCCGACATTCCTTTCGACGGTCCTTGTGCAATGACCCAGATGGGTATGATTGACGGCGAACTGATTGTGAACCCTTCCCAGAAACAGTGGAAGGAAGGCGATTTAAACTTAACCGTTGCTTCCACCAAGGAAAAGGTTATCATGATTGAAGCCGGTGCTAACGAGATTCCCGAAGCTAAGATGATTGAAGCAATCTACAAGGCACATGAAATCAACCAGACCATTATCGCTTTCATCGACAGCATCGTTGCTGAAGTTGGTAAGCCTAAACATGAATACACCAGCTGTGCAATTCCTGCTGAAATGTTTGAAGCAATGAAGACTATCGTAACTCCCGAAGAAATGGAAGTTGCAGTTTTCACTGATGACAAGCAGACCAGAGAAGAAAATATCAAGAATATCACTGCTAAGTTAGAAGAAGCTTTTGCTGAAAACGAAGAGTGGCTTGCTGTACTGGGTGAAGCAGTTTACCAGTATGAAAAGAAGACTGTTCGTAAGATGATCTTAAAGGACCACAAGCGTCCCGACGGTCGTGAAATTACACAGATCCGTACTCTTGCAGCTGAAGTAGATATGATTCCCCGTGTACATGGTTCCGCTATGTCCACCAGAGGACAGACCCAGATTTGCAACGTTTGTACACTGGCTCCTTTATCCGAAGCACAGAGAATTGACGGTCTTGATGAAAACGAGACCTCCAAGAGATATATGCACCACTACAATTTCCCTTCCTACTCCGTAGGCGAGACCAAGGTTTCCAGAGGTCCCGGACGTAGAGAAATCGGTCATGGTGCACTGGCAGAGAGAGCATTGATTCCGGTACTTCCTTCTGAGGAAGAATTCCCTTATGCAATCCGTACCGTATCTGAAACTTTTGAATCCAATGGTTCTACTTCCATGGCTTCTACCTGTGCATCCTGTATGTCCTTAATGGCTGCAGGTGTTCCCATCAAGAAGATGGTAGCAGGTATTTCCTGTGGTTTGGTAACCGGTGATACAGATGATGAATTTGTATTGCTTACCGATATCCAGGGTCTGGAAGACTTCTTCGGCGATATGGACTTTAAGGTAACCGGTACGGAAGACGGTATTACCGCAATCCAGATGGATATTAAGATTCACGGTTTGACCAGACCTATCGTAGAAGGTGCAATCGCAAGATGCCGTGAAGCAAGAATGTTCATCATGGATACTTGTATGAAGCCTGCAATTGCAGAGCCCAGAAAAGAAGTTGGCGAGTACGCTCCCAAGATTATCTCTATCCAGATTGATCCTGAAAAGATTGGTGATGTTGTGGGTCAGAGAGGTAAGACTATTAACGAAATTATCGCACGTACCGGTGTGAAGATTGATATTACCGATGACGGTCAGGTATCTGTATGCGGTACAGACAAAGAAATGATGGACAAAGCAGTAGAGATGATTAAGATTATCACTACCGAATTTGCGGAAGGCCAGATTTTCAAAGGTAAAGTAGTAAGTATCAAAGAATTCGGTGCATTTATCGAATTCGCACCCGGTAAAGAAGGTATGGTTCATATTTCCAAGATTGCAAAGGAAAGAATCAACCATGTAGAAGATGTGCTGACTTTAGGTGACAATGTAACAGTAGTATGCCTTGGTAAAGACAAGATGGGCAGAATCAGCTTCTCCATGAAGGATGTTGCACAGCAGTAATTACAGGTAATAATTTTATTATTTATATATACATGAGGAGGAAAAAACAAATGAAGAAACTTGTAGCAATGATTCTTACATGCGCTATGGCTTTCAGCCTTGTAGCATGTGGCGGCAACTCAAAAGCAGATTGGACTGCAGATGATATGACCTTTAAAGGTGCATCTGATTCCCAGGAAGTAGAAGTAGACCACGCAATTATCGTATATGAGGATGTAACTTACTATACTTCTTATGCAGATGGTTCTTATGACGAATTTGCTGAAGAATTTGTTACCGGCAGAGGCTTAGAGCTTGGTATGACCATGGAAGAGTACAAAGAACTTTACAATGTAAAACCCGGCTATGCAGTATGGGAGCTTTACAGCGGCGACAACAACGAATGGACCAGCTTCGCTGCATACTCCAATCAGGATCCCAGCGAAATGTATGATGAATACAACAACGCTTGGTTAGATATCGGATACACCAAAGTAGACGGTAAGTGGGAACAGATGAAAGACTACGATGTACAGGATACATGGTTCTGTGAAGCAGACTTTGATGAATTTGAAGAAGTAGTTATTTTTGCTGTAAACTTTGATAGTTTCGGTAAGATTACCGGTATTTCCTTAGAGCACTTCACCTATGATGATGCATGGGTTGAATGGCAGGCTTGGGAATAATTGATTCCATAATACCAAACAAAAGAGCCGGGAGACAGATTTCTGTCTCCCGGTTTTTTGTAGATTATTTTTGATTTAGAAGTATGGATTTCTTAAAAATTTGGTACTACACTATACTGCTTCATGGAATGTTCTGCTGATAACATCGGCCTGCTGTTCCGGTGTTAACTTGATAAAGTTTACAGCATATCCGGATACGCGGATGGTAAGCTGGGGGTAGTTTTCCGGATGTTTCTGTGCATCCAAAAGCATCTCCCTGTTTAAAACGTTTACATTTAAGTGATGACCGCCTTTTTGTGTATATCCGTCCAAAAGTGCAACTAAGTTGTCAATTTGTGCATTGTTATTCATAGTAGTACCTCCTTTTATAATTATTATTTGATAATAGTAACGATTACTATTTGTAATATTATAATATCATGTAATTAAAAATACGTCTATATTATTTTCAAAATTTTATGTTCTTTTTTCTGTACAAAATTATTCTGTCATATATCGGACAACTTTTCATATATTAGTGTAAGAACAAAGAAAAGCAAGTTGAAAATATAGCTTACAGGTGGAAACGGATATGAAGGATGAAAAAAGCTTTGCAAGGATTTTTTGCGGAAAAAGCAGTGAAATGTGGGGACAGGCACTGGAACACTATAAAGAATTAGAGGAAATCCGATTACGGGTAGGACAACCGGTTATATTGAGGTTACATAACGGTGAATACTTTTTACAAAAAAACGGTGCATTGGATAAAGAAAGAGCGGATGCGTATTGCATTGATGATGCACAGATGCATGCATTATTAAACCGCGTGTGCCATGATTCCGTATATGCTTATGAAGACGAATTGCGACAAGGCTTTTTAACACTGGAAGGCGGACATCGGGTGGGAATAGCCGGACAGGTTGTACTAAATGAGGATGACAGTATCAGGACCGTGAAACATATTTCAGCCATGAATATTAGAATTGCCCATGAAATAAAGGGGGTGGCAGATGGAGTCATGCAGCATTTGTATGAAAAAGAACAGTTTTGCAACACGCTGATTTTGTCGCCGCCGGGTTGTGGAAAAACCACATTATTACGGGATATTATCAGACAGATTTCGGAGGGCAATACTTATCATAAAGGGATGACTGTGGGCGTGGTGGACGAGCGTTCCGAAATTGCGGGGTGCTTTATGGGGGTTCCGCAAAATGATTTAGGGATAAGAACGGATGTGTTGGATGGATGTCCCAAGGTTCATGGTATGATGATGCTAATCCGGTCCATGGCGCCACAGGTGATTGCCATTGATGAAATCGGCGGATTGGAAGATGTAATGGCCATTCGGAAAGTATCTGCCTGCGGATGCAGATTGGTAGCTACCATTCATGGCTATGGTATGGAGGATATCAAAAATAAGGCATTTATGAAAACGCTTTGGGAGGAGAAGTTTTTTGACAGATTTCTGATATTGGAAAAGAGAGAAGGGGCTCCCGGTATAAAAGTAATGATAAATAAGGAGTTATAAAATGTTACAGATAATTGGTGCGATATGTATTATAACAGGTTGTACAGGAATGGGATTTTATTATAGGCAACGTTTTCATTTGGCTTTATGGCATTTAAGGTATATGAAACAAATCATAGAAATGTTTATGAGTGAAATACGGTATGATAAAGCTACTTTGCCGGAATGTTGTAAACGGATTGGTGCAGTGAGCAAAAAGCCTTATGGGGATGCTCTGCTTCGTGTTTATGATGTTATGCAGAATCAGACAGGGAATTCTTTTTATGAACATTGGAGCGAAATTATGGACAAGATGTTGGCGGAGATCCCTATTGAAAAAGAAGAAAGAAGCATTTTTGCCGGCCTTTGCGGGAATAGTGGCATGGCGGATAACAATATGCAGTTAAAAATATTGGAACAACGCAGGGATTTATTGGAAGTATCGATAAAAAGCAGAGAAGAAAATTTAGGGAAGCAATGCAGAATGGCATCGGGGCTGGGGATTATGAGCGGGTTACTGCTGGCGGTTCTGTTGTTGTAGGAGGCAGTATGGGAATTAGTCTGATTTTTAAAATAGCGGCAGTGGGAATACTTGTAACCATAATTAATCAGGTACTAAAACATAGCGGAAGAGAAGAACAGGCATTTTTGGTTAGTCTGGCAGGGCTTATTTTGGTGCTGACCTGGATAGTGCCTTATATATATGATTTGTTTATGACGATTCAGACATTGTTTTCGTTATAGAAGCAAATTAAGAATTTGGAAAAAAGAGATGTATAAGAGAGAAAGGTGGGAAATATGGAAATCATAAAACTGAGCCTGTTTGGGATTGTGGGAGTATTGTTGGCTACACAATTTAAAGGAATTAAATCAGAATATAACTTTTACATAGGGATTGGTATTGCCCTCATCATTTTTTTCTATGCGATTAACAGTTTATCATCCCTTATCAGTGAGTTGGGCGTTTTGGGAAAATATTTACAGGGAGGGGAAGGCTATCTGGGCACTTTGTTAAAAATTGTGGGAATTACTTATATATGTGAGTTTGGTGCGGGGATTTGCAAAGATGCGGGGTTTCAATCCATAGCAGGGCAGATTGAGGTGTTGGGGAAAATGACGGTTATGTTTGCGGGATTGCCTATTTTATTAGCTTTGCTGGAACAAATCCATGGGTTTATGTGAGGGCAAACCATGTCTGTAAATATAACTGATGTGTGGGAAAAGTATGGTTTGGGTGAAGTGGAAGACAAGCTTGCCGGTATTTTCCCGGAGAGTGGATTTTCTTTAGAGGAAATGTTTGCGAAGATTTTGTCCGGTGATGTGTTGGGGGGCATTTCTTATGCCCTGCAATCTGCATTGGGAGGTGTTCTGGCAGAAATATCATCGCTAAAAGATATTTTTGTCTGGATTTTATTGTTGGGAATCTCTGCTGCCTTGATTTCGCATTTTATTGATATATTTGATAATCATCAAATAGCGGATATCGGATTTTTCTTTACTTATCTTTTGATGTCGGTATTGCTTTTGAAATGTTTTCGGGAATCGGCAGAGGTAGCTACACAGGCAATGGGAAATATTGTGGATTTTATTACAGCATTTATTCCTGCCTATATATTGTCTGTGGGAGTGGCCTCCGGCAGCGTGACGGCCACTGCCGGCTATCAATTGGTATTATTGTTAATTTATCTGGTAGAAAATGTCTTATTGACTTTGGTATTGCCGCTAATTCACAGTTATATTCTGTTAACGATGATTAATGGTGTGTGGGCAGAAGAACGGTTAACGCTTTTGGTGGAAGGGCTGGAGAAATTGATTCGCTTTTTGCTCAAGGTATTGTTGGGACTTGTGACAGGACTTAGCCTGTTACAGACAATGATAACACCTGCTATTGATTCTGTGAAAACAACGTTATTGCATAAAGCGGCTTCGGCAATACCCGGAATCGGAGATGCGGCAGATGGGGCGGTGGAATTAATGCTGGGTTCAGCGGTATTGATTAAAAATAGTATTGGGGTGGTCATGTTAATTATTTTACTGGTGATTGCCTTGTCGCCTCTGGTAAAAATACTGGTGTTGTCCTTTCTTTTGAAAGCAGCTGCAGCCTTTTTAGGGATGGTAAGCGACAAAAGACTGACTGCCTGTACGGATAAGGTAGGAAACGGGGGACAGTTGTTGTTTAAAACCGTGGGAACATCCGTACTGTTGTTTTTGGTTACCATCTCCATTGCGGTACATACCACAAACAGAGGATTTTAGGAGGGAAACAAATGCTTACCATGATTAAGCAAGTCAGTGTATTTATTATTTGTGCCCAGATGATTTTGCATTTTAAAGCGGAACAAAAGTATGGTAAATATTTAAAATTGTTAATTGGTATGATGGTGCTTGTTCAGCTGTTTGTACCTCTGATGACTTTGTTTGGACAGAGTGAGGAATCTTTATCTGCAAGCATTAACTGTTATGTAGAGCGGTTTACAGGAAATACAACAGGAAGCCTAAATGGCAGGGGCCCCTCTGAGGACGATTTTACAACATTGCAAATAGAAGAAATTAAATCTATATTT
>JAZNNL010000091.1:0-11389 GCA_045580245.1 Lachnospiraceae bacterium | reverse complement strand
TCTCTCTCCTTTTTCAAACCGCCCTAACATACTGACGCTGCATAAGCCTTCCGCAAGCTGATCAATATTTACCTTTCTTTTTTCTCGTAATGTAGAAATATAATTTCCAAATCTTTCGCTTTCGTATTTATCAAACATTTTTCCTTCCCCTATCTGTCTTCCTGCCCTTACTGAAGCGTCTTCAAAATCTCCAGACTCTTAAACTCCTTATCCATAAACCGCTTCCTATACTTCTTTGCGATCTGCTTCATTTCCTCCAAAACCTTATCCGTCACCGAAAAAGTATACAGTTTCTCTACGCTTGACGCAGCAATATACTCTAACGCATATACCGTAGACGCATCCCACTGTACATCCGTGGGGACGCCGGGGTATTCGCCGTTTACCGCTACCGCTTTGATTTCAAAAATGCATTTTACGAAATCATGGGAAAAAGAGGGATGCAAAAGAGCCCGCATACTTTGGTATACAAGCTTTAACATCTCTCTTTCATCATTGTTTTCTCTGGTATAATAATCGGCGACTTCCAAAAAATACATACCGTAGTAGGCACCTATGTAATCCTTGCGCAATTCTTCGAAGTACTGGCTGATATTTGCCTCTGCCACGGTATAAGAATTCTTTCCTTCATAGAGCTTAAACTGACCGAAAGAAAAAGGGTTGGTTGCTGCCATAAACCGGTTTCCCGGTCTCCTTGCTCCTTTGGCAAAGGCAGAAATCTTCCCTCTTTCTTTCGTCAAAATGCATACCCGCCTGTCATATTCACCGATAGGAATCTGGCTTATCACCATTCCTGTCACCATTATAAAATCCTGCATAAGGGTATTCTCCCGCAAAGCGTTCTCTCATTAGGCTCTGCTCTTCTGTTTCGCCCGGCACATGAAATGTAGCGGACGGTTTGTTGCTTTCTTCTACTTTGGCAACGTAAGTAAGATAATCCTTCACGCTGCCGCTGGTAATAAACTGCTTCCAGTCTTTTTCGTATTTCATCCTGCATCCCCCTTTAGTGGATTCAGGGGTGTTATGGGACGGTGGGATCCTATATTCATTGAAAAAGCTTTCTGGCACAGACCCTTGGAAGACGTCGGCGCTTAGCGAGGTAAAGGCGAAGCCTTCGAGCTTAGCGTCCGCTACGTCTTTCATGGAGCGGGAGCGGGTCTGGGAAGAAACTTTTTCAATGAATATAGGTAATCTCACTGTCTCACAACAACCCTTTTTACACTAATAGGGTCTGCAATTCTGAAATTTATATTCGCAGTTTTAGGACTAACTTTCATAATCGTCCTATGCTTTAATCATACTGCTCGTTTCCGTTGTAGCCGAAGTTTTTTAAGAGGAAATCGCTGTCGCGCCAGTCTTTCTTTACTTTGACGCAAAGCTGCAGATTGGCCTGTTTTTCTAACATGTTTTCGATTTCCGGGCGGGCCTGGGAACCGATTTTTTTCAGCATGGCGCCGCCTTTTCCGATGATAATGCCCTTGTGGGAATCTCTTTCGCAGATAATAGTAGCTTCGATGTCCACGATATTCTTTTTAAACTTCATGCTCTCGATGCTCACCGCCACGCCGTGGGGAATCTCTTCAGATAAAAGGCGCAGTGCTTTTTCACGGATTAATTCAGCCACAATCTGGCGCATGGGCTGGTCCGTTACGGTATCTTCATCATAAAATGCAGGACCGTACGGGAGGTATTTCATAATACACTTTAAGAGTTCTTCAATATTATCCGCTTTCAGGGCTGATACCGGTACGATTTCCGCAAAGTCCAGTTCTTTTCTGTAGGTATCGATATACTCTAAAAGCTGGTCTCTTTTTACGGTATCGATTTTATTGATAACTAAAATTACCGGTGTTTTGGTCTTCTTTAACTGCTCGATAATGTGGCGTTCTCCTGCCCCGATAAAGTTACTGGGCTCTACCAGCCAGAGAATCACATCCACTTCATTGATGGTTCTTTGCGCCACATTTACCATATAGTCGCCCAGTTTGTTTTTTGCCTTATGAATACCGGGGGTATCCACAAACACAATCTGGCCTTCCTCAGAGGTATATACCGTCTGGATGCGGTTTCTTGTAGTCTGGGGTTTATTGGAGGTAATGGCAATTTTCTGACCGATAATCCGGTTCATCAAAGTGGATTTTCCCACATTGGGTCTGCCGATTAATGTTACAAACCCTGATTTAAAACTTGCATTTTCACTCATTTATTTTTCCTCGTTCTTTGGATTTGACTGTACAACCTGCTCACCTGTCGGACGATAGGGATTGGGATTACATCCGCTCTGCATCATAGGTACTCTCGGTCTTTGCGCCATTTTCTTTTCATAGTGTGCCATCAGTTTCTTCACAACGAAGTACACAATGCCGATTATCACCAAAAGAATCACCGCAAACACCAAAAGGTACGGGCTTACAATAATCAGACCGATAAAGAATTCCTTAATACCGTTGCCTACGTTCTTTAAGCTGTCCACAAAGCCTTCGCTGATTCTTTCCCATGTTGTCTTCTCTTCCGGCTCAACAGGCGTCAGTTCAATAACTTCCGTAATATTCAGATATACAGTGCTGTATTCAATCTGGTTGTCATAGGTACGAAGCTGACTTTCCATACTTTCAATCTGGTAACGGATTTCAGAAAGTCTGGATTCCAGCATAATAATTTCGTCAATATTTTCAGCCTGTTCCATTAAGGCAAGCAGTCTTTCCTGCTCCGCTAAAAGTACTGCTTTGTGGCTGTCCAAATCTACATAATCTAACGTCACATCCACTTCTTTTTCGGAGCGGTTGGTAATATTACTATTATCCTCTACAATGGTTATAAAACCGTCTAACTTATCCTTGGGTATACGCAGAGTCAGACTGCCGTTACGGTAATCTCGGTATCCGGTGCCGTAATAGGAACCACCATAGAAGGTACTGCCATTATAGATATCCATATTCTCTACATAGCCACCCAGTTCAGCGGTTTTCTCTTTTACATAAGATAACAGCTTGTCAAACTCCATGGTTTCCACATCCAGATGTACGGTACGGATTAATTTTCTGCCTGCACGTACACTTTCACTGCCTGTGGGGGCACTACCGCCGGCTTCTTCATAATATTCTCCTTCATAATAAATTCCGCTGTCACTGTCTATGGCTGCAGAATTCATATCGGAATAATCATAGGCTTCCATGCTCATATCCGCCCCGGAGCTTCCGCATCCGCTCCAGAACAAAGCCAGTACCAGCCCTAATAATAATGCTTTTGCTTTTTTTCCTCTCATACACATTTCCTCCCTCGTTTGTTTGCCTGTTGTAACTGCCCGGACTCTACCTTCATCGGCACAGGCAGTCCGTTACCTTCGTCTTTGTTTATCCCACCAGATTTTCTATGCGGTCAAACATATCTTTCGCTTCTTCTATCTTCTCTGCATTTCCCACTACACAGAAGGCATCTTCTGCCATGAAAGCTCTGATATGTTCTGCTGTCGCACGTAAATCCTCTGCGGTTGTGGCTAACAGTTCATCCCTTTCTTTCTGCATAGCTTCATCGGTCATTTCTACCATATACCCGGTTAAGGAGAACAAGCCTTTGGATGCAGGTGTCATGGGGGTATCCAGTTCACTGATGGCACCGATGATAAACTGGGTCAGGGTTCTTTCGTCCGCCTCAAATGCTGCAATATAATCTGCTGCATTTTCATATACCTCTACGGTATTTTTCAGATTCGGGTCTCTGTAAGAAACAAAGTAGCATGCACCGGAACGTGCAAAGTGGCACATACATCCGTAGGCGCCGCCTTTCACACGGACCTGTCCCCACAGATAATCATACCCCATCATGACTTTTAAAACTTTTAATGCACCGGTATAAGAAAGTCCGGCATTCTTAAAGCTTCCGGCTCTGCATACGTACTGTACCTGTCCGGGGGTCTTGAAGCCTTCTTTTATTTTTTCCAGCACCGGTTCATACTTACCGGTTTTCACAGGTTCTGTGTACAGGGCATCTGCAAATGCAAGCACCGGCGCAGCCAGTTTCTCTGCTTCTTCCCTGCTTCCCGTAAAGTCGATCATCAGATTCTCTGTTCTGAAAATAATCTTCGCAAGAGCCTGCATCTTTTCTATCAGCGCATCTGCCTCTGCGTCGAAATTCGCATCCAGTTTTTCTACCAGACGATAGTAGGTAATACCGGAAAGCACTTCATTAATGGCTGCTGTTTTGGAAATACCGGAAAGTGCTCTGTTTAATGCCACACCATGGGCTGCAGAAGTCATCTGTGCCTGCATACGGGACTTGTCCTCTGCCAGAATTTCTTTTATACGTTTCTTGTCCGTAAAATCAGAGGTTAAAACAATTTCCTGCATCAGACGGATGGCTTCGGGTATATTTTCATACAACACTTTGGTTTTTAATTCTAAGGTTATAACCGTTTTATTATCATCCTTAATGCTGCCGTATACATTGTTGACAACGGACATACCGCCGGTTTTTAAATTCACTTCATTGTATAAGTCTGCGTAACCGTAATTTTTTGTATTTAAAAGACTTAAAGTATCCGTCAGTACCGGAATATACGGGAACAGTTCTTCCGGCACACTGTCCAGTTTAAAAATCAGGCGTAAGTATCCGATACCGTTGGTAAACAAGTCATGGTACAGGAAATCGCAGTTTCCGATTTTACGCATTTCATTAACCAGGGTCGTTGCTTCCTTTTTCATGTCCTTTCTGGAAAGCATGGGAAGCTTTGCCAAATCTTCGGGTTTGTTAGGCTCCTCCTGATATGCTTTTAACGCCTTGGTATCTTCTACGATTTTATCGATTTCTTCCTTGCTTAAGCCTGCCTTATACTGTGCCAGCTTTTCCTTTAATTCTTTGTCTTTCTTTTCGGTCAGACCCTTCTTGGGCAGTAATACCACCATGGACTTGTGGGTGTTTTCAATTAAGTATTCTTTTACCAGTTCCTCAAAATAATTGCCTTCTGCTTTTTTGCGCAGTGCTGCATAAGTGGCATTGGCTTCCACATGATTGAATGGCGCATTGTCATCATACAGCCAGCTGTCAAGCATCTGTAACCCATACATCAATCCCTTAGGGTAACGGCCAAAATCTGCTTCTCTGTATTTAAATTCATAGGAATTCAGTGCTGCACAAAGTGCTTTTTTATCAAAGCCTTTTTCCACAACTTCTGTCAATACTTTGTGAATGGTATCCAAAAACAGTGTTTCTTTACTTGCATCAATATTTTTGGATACAATGCTGAACATGGGCTGTTTGATACCGTTATCATAACGGCTGTATACTTCCGTACCCAGTCCTGCATCCAAAAGTGCCTGCTTTAAAGGTGCACCTGCAGCGGAACATAATGCATAATCAATAATCTGGAACGCAATGTTTAATTCTTTATCCAGGGGGTCAGCTACCGCCATATTGTAGGCAAAGTATGCATTGTCTTCTTCTTTGTCTTCTGCGCCGATGGGATACTCTTTTACGATTCTCTTTGTTTCCGTAAAGGCAGGCTGGATGGTAACTTCGGAATTCACTTCCCTCACCTCAAATTGAGACAGATATTCCTTATCGATAAAGTCTAACTGTTCTGCCATATCCATATTACCGTAGAGGTAAATATAGCTGTTGGAGGGATGATAATACTTTTTGTGGAACTCCTTAAACTCCTCATAAGAAAGTTCGGGAATTACTTCCGGGTCACCGCCGGACTCAAAACCGTAAGTGGTGTCCGGATACAGGGAATTTAACATTTCTCTTAAAAGCACATCATCAGGAGAAGAAAAAGCTCCCTTCATTTCGTTATATACTACACCGTTTAAGGTCAGTTCATCCTCTGCACTTTCCAACTCATAGTGCCACCCTTCCTGACGGAAAATCTTTTCTTCTTTGTGGATATTGGGATAAAATACCGCATCCAGATACACTGTCATTAAGTTTCTGAAATCCGCATCATTACAGCTTGCCAGAGGATATACGGTCTTATCCGGATAAGTCATGGCATTTAAGAATGTGTTTAAGGAACCCTTTACCAGCTCTACAAACGGGTCTTTTAAAGGGAACTTTTCGGAACCGCAAAGCACGGAATGCTCCAGGATATGTGCCACACCGGTACTGTCTTCGGGTGTGGTTCTGAATCCCACATAAAATACTTTGTTTTCGTCATCATTGGATAAAAGGGCTACTCTGGCACCACTCTTTTTGTGGCGCAGCAAATAGCTTTCGGAATTCAAATCTGCAATGGTCCTCTTCTCTATCACTTCATAACTTGTTAAATCTTCTACTCTCATGTTTATCCTTCCCGCCTTTTAAGGGCTCTTTCTTTTCTTTATTGATGATAATGATTATTTGTTCTGTTCTTTGACTGACAAAGTTTCATACCATTTTATTTTATACATTTGCCATCAGTGCCAGCTTGGAAAAACTGACTTCCTGTATCATAATCCCCTGCTTTTCTTTTTCTGCAGGGGGAATCTTTACAAAATCCTTTAACTTCATGGTTTTTGTGGTATAGGCCTTTTTTACTTTCCCGCCAAACCCTTTTTTCTCTTCGATAATACTGAATTTTACCACTGTCTTCATTTGTAGATACGTTTGATAAGCAAATCCTTTTGGCTCCATGTAATAAAAATGGCTTTCCAGTGATAAATTTTCTCCATCCAGCTCCGGTTTGATATACCGGTTTACCAATGACTTAATCTTAAAAGGAATATCATTCTCTTCCGTTAATTCTTCATATGTATATTTTGCGCCGAGATAAATAGTGGAAACATCCTGCATGATGTACTTGTAATCACTGTATTCTCTCGCCCCGCCGCTTTCTATCATTTCTTTGATTGTATCCATACTATTCTTCCTTCACATCTTCTAAGTCTTCTATGGTTCCGCCACTGAGCTTTTGCGCTTCCAGAATGGACTTTAAGGATAGTTTCGTTTCTGCAGCCAGTTCTTCCGGGGTTACCTTTCTTCCGTAATCTTCAGAAAGTTCCCTGGCGGCATCCGCCACTTTGTTGACTTTATCCGCCATGCGGTTGTCCTTTTTCTCCGCTTCCGCATTTTCCGCAATATACTCTTCCATGGCATCCATCATCATTTTCATCAGGGCTCCTTCTGCTTCTTTGGCATTTAAGAAAGCCCCCAGCATGGTAACACCAATGGTCAATGCCACATTGCCTTCCCCGATTAAATCTTCGATATATACGCCCTGACCGGTGTAAAGCTTTGCCACATCCACCACTTTCGGCAAGAAGATGGTAATTAAACGCTCCTGTGCCTGTGTTTCACCGGCCATAGCCTGAATGATAATGGCTTCTTTTTCCCCTTCACTTACCGTTTCCAAAGCTGCCAAATCCTCTAAATACATTTGGAGATAATCCTGCTCTTCGCTACTTAAGTTTTCTTCTGCATCCACCGGTACGCCTACGCCGATATTGTGTTTCTTTAAATAATCGTAGACCATATCCAGTTTTTCTTTATCAAAGTTAAATTCTGCAAAAGCCTCCTGCACCTGGTCCTCTGTCACCAGATTTGCCTGCTTTTTTGCAGTATTACGAAGTTCATGCAGTCTGTCTGCAAATAAAATCTCTTTTTCCATACTTGCCTCCTACTGTACATGGGTGTGGGTAAATAAATGGTCCTGACAGTACTCATAATTGCCGTTACATTTGGAGCAATATCTAAACTGCAAATCCGGATGGGTTTCATCGGTTCTTCCACAGATAGCACATTTATGGTGGGAAGCAGTCCTTGCAGCACGTTGCACCTGACTCTTGTAAACCACCTGCCGCTTGACCTGTTTGGGGCTGCGCAGTCTGGTTTTGTTTAATAAGAAGAAAAGGATAAAGTTTAACAGTGCCGATAAAATGCCGGCCCGTACAAATAAACTCACATCTATGAACTGCACATTGCCAAATCCGTCACTGGCCGTTACAACCGCTCCGTTTATAAACTCCCACAGCGCAATCACACCGTAAACAATTCCCATCCATTTCATCTTTACGGGAATAAAGAACATTAACAACACCTGCATATCAGGCAGGGTTGCAGCCATGGCAAGGAATATGGATAAATTAATATGTTCTGTATTAAAAAACAATGCGCCACAGTCAAAAAGTTTTGCAGCAAAATCCGGATTCCCCAACATCCACTCCTCATAAAAGAACAGGTATCCTGCTCCCAACACTACAAAACTACCGATTACCGTAAACAAAAAGCCTGAAAACATATATACATTAAATCTGTAGGTTCCCCACATATGTTCCAAAGCCGTACCCAGTGTCCAGTAAAAATACAGCATAAGCAGTGTAAAGACAATATTCCCCGTTGCGGGCGGCACGATAATCCATGTAAACAGTCGCCATATCTGTCCGTGTATGATTGCGTAAGGATTCAGTGTCAGATACCCCAGAAAATCCAGATTAATTAACTTAATCACATACCCAACTATATAACAGATAATCAATACCGTCGCCAGATTCGGTATCGCATACTTTCCAAACTTCTTTTCAAACTTGCTCATCGGACGCATAAAACAAGCTACCTCCACATTCATTTCTACCTTCGTCATGCCAAACAAACGAACTGCATATATTCTATCATTCCTGTTTTCCAAAGTAAACCAATCTCCTGATTTTTCATCTAAAATTTGTGAAAGTTTTAGAAAGATTTACCAACACTTTAGAAAATATTAACAGGTTTACTCGTTGCATTTTGTCGACTGCTGTCGTATAATATACTACGTATGCGCTTTAGCACTAAACCATGGCAAAGCGTTTTCAAAACTACATATAATGGTTTATCAGATGTTTTTTATCGAATTGTACTAAACATAGCAAAGAAGGAAATAATCACATGCGTTACACTTTAGGTATTGATATCGGTTCTACAACTGTAAAAATTGCAATTCTGGATGAACAGCACGATATTCTGTTCTCTGATTATGAAAGGCATTTTGCCAACATACGTGAGACCCTTTCCCATTTACTGCAGAAAGCGTATGAAAAACTGGGTAACTTAACCGTACATCCCATGATTACCGGTTCCGGCGGTCTTACTTTGGCTAATCATCTGGAAGTACCTTTTACTCAGGAAGTTATCGCTGTAGCTACTTCTTTAAAAGAACTGGCTCCCCAGACTGATGTTGCTATCGAACTGGGTGGGGAAGATGCCAAAATCATCTATTTTGAAGGCGGTAACGTAGAACAGCGTATGAACGGTATCTGTGCAGGCGGTACCGGCTCTTTTATCGACCAGATGGCATCTTTAATCCAGACCGATGCCACCGGTTTAAATGAGTATGCCAAAAATTACAATTCTTTATACACCATTGCTGCCCGTTGCGGCGTATTTGCAAAAACCGATATCCAGCCTCTTATTAACGAAGGTGCTACCAAAGAAGACTTATCCGCTTCTATTTTTCAGGCGGTTGTTAACCAGACTATCAGCGGACTTGCCTGCGGCAAACCTATCCGCGGTCATGTTGCTTTCCTTGGCGGTCCCTTACATTTCCTTTCAGAATTAAAGGCTGCCTTTATCCGTACCTTAAAATTAGATGACGAACACATTATCGATTTGGACAACTCACACCTTTTCGCCGCAATCGGCTCTGCCCTGAATGCAAAGGATGAAGTTGCATATTCTATGGAAGAAATGGTAGGAAAACTTTCTTCCGATATTAAAATGGAATTCGAAGTAGAACGTATGGAGCCTCTTTTTGCAGACAAGGCTGCTTATGATGCATTTAAGACCCGCCATGCCAGCCATCATGTGGAAACCGGCAATCTGGCGGAATATAAAGGTAACGCATTCTTAGGTATCGATGCAGGTTCCACCACCACCAAGATTGCATTGGTTGCGGAAGACGGTTCCCTATTATACTCTTTTTACAGCAATAACGACGGCAGCCCTTTAAAGACTGCTATCCGTTCTATTAAAGAAATCTACTCACAGTTACCTGAGGGTGTTAAAATCGTACGCTCCTGCTCCACCGGTTACGGCGAAGCTTTAATGAAGGCAGCTTTCCTTTTGGACGACGGTGAAGTAGAAACCGTGGCTCACTATCAGGCTGCTGCGTTCTTTAACCCTGAAGTTGACTGCATCTTGGACATCGGCGGTCAGGACATGAAATGTATTAAGATTAAGAACAACACAGTAGACAGTGTGCAGTTAAACGAAGCCTGCTCCTCCGGATGCGGCTCCTTTATTGAAACTTTTGCAAAATCTTTGAACTATTCTGTGCAGGACTTTGCACAGGCTGCTCTCTTTGCAGAGCATCCCATTGATTTGGGTACCCGTTGTACCGTATTTATGAACTCTAAGGTAAAACAGGCGCAGAAGGAAGGCGCTTCCGTTGCTGATATTTCCGCAGGTCTTGCCTATTCCGTTATTAAGAACGCTTTGTTTAAGGTTATCAAAGTTTCCGATGCTTCCGAGCTTGGTAAAAACATCGTTGTACAGGGTGGTACTTTCTACAATGATGCGGTTTTACGCGGTTTTGAAAAGATTGCAAACTGTGAAGCCATCCGCCCCGATATCGCAGGTATTATGGGTGCTTTCGGTGCCGCTTTAATTGCAAGAGAGCGTTTTGAAGAAGGGTATGAAACCTCCATGCTCTCTTTTGAAAAGATTTCTGAGTTGCAGTTTGAAACCAGTATGGCAAAATGCCGTGGCTGTACCAACAACTGCCGCCTTACCATTAACAAGTTTTCCGGCGGACGCCAGTACATCTCCGGCAACCGTTGTGAAAGAGGTCTTGGTAAGACTAAAAATGAAAACAATGTTCCCAATTTATTTGACTATAAATTAAAGAGAATTTTCGGATACGAACCCCTCTCTCCTGATGTGGCAGTGCGCGGTCAGGTAGGTCTGCCCAGAGTATTAAATATGTATGAGAACTATCCGTTCTGGTTTACTTTCTTCACAAAACTGGGCTATCAGGTAGTGCTTTCTCCTGCCTCCAACCGTAAGATTTACGAACTGGGTATCGAATCCATTCCCAGCGAATCCGAGTGTTACCCGGCAAAGCTTGCCCATGGACATGTGACATGGTTAATCAAACAGAATGTACCTTTTATCTTCTACCCCTCTATTTTCTACGAGCGTGATGAAGTAACCGGTGCAAACCACCTCTACAACTGCCCCATTGTTACTTCTTACTCCAAAAATATTAAGAACAACGTGGAAGAGATTGGGCGTGGCGAAGTGATTTTCCGCAATCCTTTTATGTCCTTTAGGGATACCGATACGATTTCTTCTGCTTTGATAAAAGAATTTACCGAAATTCCTTCCTCCGAAATTAAGGAAGCTGTTATGGCTGCATGGGAAGAACAGGAAAAGGCCCGTGAAGATGTACGCAAAAAAGGGGAAGAAACCCTTGCGTGGATGAAAGAAAGCGGCAAGCGCGGTA
>JAZNNL010000090.1:0-44012 GCA_045580245.1 Lachnospiraceae bacterium | reverse complement strand
GATGACCTGAAGTTTACAGGTGAGGCAAGTGCAAGCGGCACTGACGCAGGCGAATACGATATGGGTATTGCTCCCGAGGATTTCGAGAACCTGAATAAGAACTTTACCAATGTAACCTTCGTGGTAACAGAGGGAAGCGACAAGTTAGTTATCGAACCCAGCGATGAAGAAATCGTTGTAAAAGTAACCGGAAACGGTGCAACTTATACTTATGACGGTACCGAAAAGACCGCAGATGGCTACACCGTAGAAATCAGCAATCCTCTTCTTACAGAAGATGACCTGAAGTTTACAGGTGAGGCAAGTGCAAGCGGCACTGACGCAGGCGAATACGATATGGGTATTGCTCCCGAGGATTTCGAGAACCTGAATAAGAACTTTACCAATGTAACCTTTGAAGTAGTAGAAGGAAGCGATAAGTTAGTTATTGAACCCAGTGACGAAGCCATTACCGTAACCATCACAGGAAACGGCGCAACTTATACCTATGATGGTACCGAAAAGACCGCAGATGGCTATACTATCGAAAGCAGCAACGCTCTGTACACCGAAGATGATTTCAGCTTTAGTGGAAAAGCAAGTGCAAGCGGAACTGATGCTGGCGAATACGATATGGGTATTGCCGCAGAAGATTTTGCAAATATCAGCAAGAACTTTACCAATGTAACCTTCGAAGTAGTAGAAGGAAGCGACAAGTTAATTATTGAACCCAGTGATGAAGAAATCATCGTAACCGTAACCGGTAACGGTACCACCCATACTTATGACGGTACCGAAAAGACCGCAGACGGCTACACCGTAGAGATAAACAATCCTCTGTTTACAGAAGATGACTTGATCTTTAACGGAGAAGCAAGTGCAAGCGGCACCGATACAGGTGAATACGATATGGGTATCGCACCTGAAGACTTTGAAAACATTAGTAATAACTTTACCAACGTAACCGTTATTGTAACGGAAGGAAGCGATAAGCTTGTTATCGACCCCATTACAGATCCTGTAACGGTTATCATCACAGAAAACAGTGCAAGCCCCACCTATAACGGCAAGGAGCAGTCTGTAGAAGGTTACACCGTAACCAGTATCAGTAATGCACTGTACACCGAAAATGACTTTACATTTAACGGCAATGCAGTGGTAGAAGGTACCGAAGCAGGCATCTATGAAATGGATGTAAAGGCAGAGGACTTTGAAAACACCAATAAGAACTTTACCAATGTAATCTTTGAAGTGGTTGACGGTCAGCTGATGATTGGCCAGGTAGATGAAATCACTGTTATCATTACAGAAAACAGCGGCAGCTTTACCTATGACGGCACAGAACAGACTGTAACCGGTTATACCGTAAGCATTGACGAAAATGCACCTTACACAGAAGCAGACTTCACCTTCACCGGTGATGCAACTGTAAAGGGAACCGACGCAGGTACCTATGATATGGAATTATCTGCAGAAGATTTTGTCAATAACAATGCAGGTATTGCAAAAGTAAATTTTGTCATTGTAGACGGTAAGCTTACCATTTCTCCTATTACGGAAGAAGTAGTAATTACCATTACAGGTAACGGCGGTACTTATCCTTATGACAGAACCGAAAAGACTGCTGACGGTTATACCGTAGAAAGCAGCAACCCTCTGTTTAAGGAAGAGGATTTAGAGTTTAACGGTGAAGGAAAAGCAAGCGGTACCGACGCAGGTGAATACGATATGGGTATTTCTCCTGAAGACTTTGAAAACATCAGCAAGAACTTTACCAACGTAACCATCGTGGTAACAGAAGGAAGCGACAAGCTGGTAATTGAACCCATTACGGATGAAATTATCGTAAAAGTAACCGGTAACAGCGCAAGCTATACCTATGACGGTACAGAAAAGACTGTAAGCGGTTATACCATTTCCGAAATTACCAATGCACTGTATACGGACAAAGACTTTAGCTTCGCAGGAAATGCGGAAGCAAAGGGAACCGCAGCAGGAACCTACAATATGAAGTTTACCGCTGCAGACTTTGTGAACAATAATCAGAACTTTACCAATATTGTATTCGTTGTGGATACCAATGGCGGTAAGCTGATTATCAATGAAATTCCGATGTATGGTCTGACAATCCATTATGTAGATACTGACGGTAATATGGTAGCAGCTGATTATAATGGAAGATTTACTGCTGGTACAACCTTTACCATTTTCTCCCCTGAAGTGGCAGGTTATACTCCCAACTATGCTTCTATCAGCAGTCCTGCAACCGGCATGCCGGCACAGAACTTGGAGTTCACGGTAGTGTATACCGCAAACCCGGTAGAGGAAGTAGCTCCGGAGGTTGTAACGCCTGAGGAACCTGATGCAGATGATGCGGTTGTTGATGAGGATGATGCAGAGGATACCGAGGAAAGAGAAAGCGTAAACATCAATGACGACAGTGTTGCAAGAGACGACGGTGATATTCCTGTTTCAGCAATTGAGTCTGTAGATGTTGTTATCACGGAAGATGAAGACGGTAACCTGACTCTGGTACCTGTTGATGATGAAGATACCGCATTGGCAGATTTCTTCGGTAACCACGAAGGCCACGCATGTAACATTGCAAACTTCTTATTTATGCTCGCAACCTTAGGTGTAGTCATTGCTTACAGCAAGCGTATGAAGAAATTACAAGCTAAGATTTGGGCAAAAAAAGATGAACTGGGAATGAAGTAAGGAGGTAATTGACATGTTAGAAAGTTTATTCTTATTTATTCATGAAACATTGGGCATGTGTTTTTGGACTCCTTTCGCCCTGATTGCTACAATCATTGCAGTGGTAGTGGCAGGTGTACACACCTATAAACAAAAGAAGCGTGAAAAAGAGTTTCAAAACGGTGGCACAGACAAAAAAAGCCCTGTGATGGCTGAAATCTAGGAAGGAGAGTGGAAAATGAGTACTATTCTTGAACATACCTATTTTAGCATTGGCTTGGCAGAAATACCGGCTTTACTGGCTTTGATAGCGGTAATCGTCGTATTTGTGGTAAAGAATCACAAGGCAAAAAAAGAATTAAAAGAATTGGATGAACAGACTACAATGAAATTTGTGGATGAGGCCACAAGTAGTGCAGATTCCATTATTTAATTGTTAACCGGAAAGGGTTCCGCATAAACTGCGGAACCCTTTTTTTTGCACGTGCATCCGGTTGTGTTACTCCGGTTCAGACAGTCGTGCAACCGCTACATAAATTCTGGAGATGGCATACCATGTAGCCAAATCCGTAACGCCTGTGGCCGGTAAGCCGAAAATCTGCTGGAAGGTCCGTACGGATTCTGCGGTAAGAGCACCGTAGATACCGTCCGCAATCAGGGTAGGAAGCGCCGGATAATTTCCTGCAATGCGGTTTAACTGTTGCTGTAGCTGGCGCACTTTATCTCCTGAGGCACCGATTGACAGGTCGTACCCCGGCCAGGAAGAAGGGACACCGGAAATGACATCGGCGGTATTGATATACATATCGTTACCGAAATAGTAGCGTATGATTTCAATGGCGGAGTAGCCTTCATCGCCCAGATATTTGGAACCCCACTGGCTTAAGCCGGAACAGGTTACCCTGTTGCCGTCACAATAGGAAGTAAAGATGGGCTGTCTGACACCGGGACGGGATAAGTAGTTAGGAAAGATGGAGTCTACCAGCCGGTCTATATTTTCGTACGTATTGCGCCCGTAAATCCATTTCTGGTCATAGGCAGTAGAACTGGTAATGGTAAAGTTGTAGCCCTGGTTTCTGTAGAACTCCGTATACACACGGTTTAATGTAAAGGACATAATTGCCAGTATATTAGCGTAAATGGTGGCTTCCGGCCAGGTGGCATAGATTTCCGAACTGGCTACATTTTTGATATAATCCGTATACTTTACCCAATAGTTGGGAGCGCTGTTGTCGGAGGGAACCCCGTCGTGTACAATGATGTATTCCGGTACCACTACCCGGCTTAAGACGATTTCACCGGTATCGGGAATGGGTTTGATTTCTGCTTCCGGTATTTTGGGCGGATAGTTGCCCCAAAGCGTATGGGCGGGAATGGTTACAAATTTTTCTGCATCCTCCGTAGTTTCCAGAGGATTCATGCGGATGGTCTGCATGGAGGTGGTATCCGCAAAGAGCTCGGAACCGGTTACTTCTACAGGTTCATAGCCGGGGGCGGATACGGTAATGGTATACTCCGCATAGGGTTTCACGGTATTTTCCGGTTGCATGCTGTAGGCAAGAGAAGGGGCAGGCAGTTCTACGGTTTCGGTTAAACCGGAAATGTCTGTGGAAAGCTGCATAAAAATATTGGCCGGCGTATTGCCTGCTGAGATGCTGACAGAGGCATCGGCAATGGGAAACTGTCCTAAAGAAGATAAGACATTGATACGGATGCGCCCTCTGGATGTATCATTTGCAGTTACCTGGGAAGAAAGATTATTTTCAGGCATATAAAAACCTCATATGGTTGCTTACCGATAATATATGCAAAAGAGAAAATATATTGCCTAACTTGTTAGGAAAATGGTATAATCAAAATATTAAGGTGATTTGAATAAACACAGAAGAAGGTGAGCGCATGGAAGAGGTAATTAATCGGCTTTTGGAAGGGGACTTTGCGTATGAGAACGGTACCCTTGATTTTTCATGTGCAAAATTAGAACTGACAATCAAGAGCGGAGAAAGTAAGGAAGGTTCTTTTAAGATACTGGGAGAGCCCGGCAGATATACCAAAGGAACCGTTACTTCTACAGATGGCAGAATGGAGTGTGTGACCACGGAATTTGTGGGTACGGAAGAGGAAATTCTGTTTTGCTTCCATGGGGAGCATCTGGTGGAAGGTGATGTGGTCAAGGGTGAATTTTGTGTGGTCAGCAATCAGGGAGAGTATTATCTTCCTTTTGTGGTAAATGTAGAATATACCCAGCTGACTTCCTCTTTGGGGAATGTAAAGAATCTGTTTCATTTTGCAAATCTGGCAAAAGCAAATCCAAAAGAAGCTGTTACCTTATTCTATTCTCCGGACTTTGGAAAGATTTTTACCGGTAGTGATAAGCAGTATGATACCTATTACCGAGCCTTGTCCGCCATACCCGGTAATGAACAGAATATAGAAGAATTTTTAATCGGTATCAACAAAAAACAAAAGATAGAGTATCTGACGGATGCAGGAGAAGTTGTATTGGAAGACCCGGAAGGGGTGGAGGAGCAGCATATAACCATTACCCGCAACGGCTGGGGCTATACCGAGCTGTCTGTAGAGACGGAGGGTGACTTTTTATATACCGAAAAAACAACAATAACCGATGATGATTTTCTTGGCAATATATGCAGATTGCCGGTTTATATTGATGCGGATTGTTTACATGCAGGCAACAACTACGGTTGTGTCCGGCTGCAAAACAGTTATGTACAAATGGAAATCCCTGTGTTTGTCAAAAATCATGGCATTGGGTTAAAGGGAAGAAAAAATAGAGAAAAGAAGCATCAGATGGTACAACTGATGGAGTTGTATCAGGCTTTTAGGTTGAAAAAGATTTCTACCGCAACCTGGTTAAAGGAAAGCAATAAGCTGGTGGAAAAAATGGCGGCAGGAGATGAAAAGGATATTGCTGTCCGTCTGTTTCAGGCACAGCTTCTGATAACGGAAGAGAGAAGTAACGAGGCACAATGGATTTTGGACCACGTGGCAGAGTTATTGGATGCAGACAGGGAAAGTGAGCCTGTATTGGAGGCCTATTACCTTTATCTGACTTCGTTAATCCGCAGAGAAGAGAATTATGTAAATAGGATTACCAGACAAGTGGAACAGATATATAAGAAAAACCGTGGTACATGGCGTGTTGCATGGTTGCTTTTATATTTGTCCGAGGAATACAGCCGCAGTGCGACCAAAAAGTGGATGTTTTTGGAAAGTCAGATTGAAATGGGGTGTTACAGTCCTGTTATTTACATAGAAGCCCTGCTTATATTAAACAGAAATCCCTCCCTTCTTATGAAACTGGGGAAATTTGAGAGACATGTACTCTCTTACGGGGCGAAACAGGAACTGTTAAGCAAGGATGTGATGATGCAATTTTTATATCTGGTACAGAAAGAGAAAGAATTTTCTCCTTTCTTATACCGGATTTTGGAAAAGTGTTATCAAACCCAGCCGGATACGGCTGTTTTACAGGAAATCTGCAGTATGCTGATTAAAGGCAACAAAACCGGTCCCCAGTGGTATGAGTGGTACAGACTTGGCGTGGAAAACGAACTGCGTATTACCAGACTGTACGAATACTATATGTTAAGCGTTGACAGGGACAAAGTAGATGTTCTGCCGAAAATGATTTTGATGTATTTTTCGTATCAGAATACTTTGCAGTATGATTTGGCAGCATTTTTGTATGCCAATGTGTACAGAAACAGGGAAAAGTTCCCGGATTTGTATCAGAATTATCTGCATACCATTGAACAGTTTATTACAGAACAGATTTTAAAACGTCATATTAACAGGGATTTGGCGTATTTATACAAAAATCTTATTACCCCGCGGATGCTGACAGGTGAAGTGGCGGATGCTCTTGCCGAGATTTTATTTGTACACCAGATTCAGGTAAATAATAAACGGATACGGAATGTGATTGTTTATAGGAACTGCCTAAAGGAGGAACAGTGTTATCCGGTATCGGACGGCAAGGCGTTTGTGTCTTTGCCGGGAACGGAATGTACCGTTATTTTTGAAGACGAGAAAAAACACAGATTCATCACCGGCGTACAGCACATTATTGAAAAATTGCTGTTGCCCGGCAAACCTGCAAAACAGATTGTATCTTTGGTCGGTAATAAGCGGGATTTCAATATTTATCAGTGTATCAACGGTAAAGAGCCTGTTGAGGTTACGGACGACAATGCGGAACGATTCCGGTACCTGCTGGAAGATGAGGCGATTATTCCGGATTTGAAGCGCGTAGTGATTATGCGGTTGCTGCAATATTATTATGACAGGGACAGAATACAGGAACTGGATACTTATCTGGAGACGATTGATCCGAAGCTTCTTTCTGCTACAGAACGCGGGGAAGTAATGCGCTATATGCTGATGCGCGGACAGGAACAGAGAGCAAAAGAGTGGTTGCAGCAATACGGTCCTTACAATGCAGATGCCAAGACCCTTGTTAAATTGTGCACGATTCTTATCAGGGATACGGAATTTGCAAAAGAGGATATGCTGACAGAGGCGGTCTGGTATGCTTTTAGAAAAGGAAAATATGATGAGAGGTGCCTGCAGTATCTGATGCTGCATTACAACGGACTGACAGGAAGACTGCGTGACATATGGAAGGCCGCAGAGGCTTTTGGTATGGATACTTCTGTTTTAAGTGAACGGATTTTGATTCAGATGTTGTTTTCCGGTGCTTTTGTGGGCGAAAAGATGGATATTTTCCGTAGCTATGTATCTGCCGGAGCAAGGCCGGAGGTGGAAATTGCATTCCTGGCACACTGTTCATATGAATATTTTGTAAAAGACAGGGTAGCAACGGATTACCTGTTTAAAGTGATGACAGCGTTACATAAACAGGGCGAACCGTTACAAAAGGTCTGCAAATTAAGCTACATCAAATACTATTCCGAGAACAGTGCAGAAATAACGGATGAGAATAAACAGATTGCAAAAGAATTTATCTATGAACTTCTGCGGGAAAACATCCGCCTGAAAATGTTTTGGGAATTTACGGATGCCGGGGACAAAGGGCTGGTAAACCAGCTGGCAGATAAAACCATAGTAGAGTATAAGGCACATCCCCAGGCTAAGGCGGTGATGCACTATTGTGTGGAAACCGCAGAAGGCGAAGATGCAGAGTATCGTACCGAAGAAATGGATGAAGTGTACGGCGGCGTTTCTTTTAAAGATTTTGTGTTATTCTTTGGAGAACGGTTACAGTACTATATTATGGAACAGCGGGATGGCAGTGAGCAGTTGACGGAAAGTGCAACCATCCAAAAAAGCGATGCCGGCAGTCAGGGAACCGAAGGTAAATTTAATCTGATTAACGATTTGAGTATCAGTACGACGTTGCAGGATTACGGAACCGTGGACAAGCTGCTTGAAGAATATGAATACCAGGAATTTATGAAAAACGGACTGTTTCAGTTAAGATAACAGGACGGGAAAGGAAAACATTGTGAAGGATAGAATCATTGTTGGCTATGATTTGGGGGATACTTTTTCACAGATCAGCTATTGCTTTTATGATGATAATGCACCGGAAACGCTGGCGGTTGTGGCAGGAACGGAAAGCTATAATATTCCCACGGTGCTGTGTAAGCGCAAAGGCGTGAACCAGTGGTTTTACGGAAAAGAAGCCGTAAAGCATGTGCAGGGGGAAGACGGAGAACTGTTAACCAATCTGGTGGAACTGGCACGTCGGGGCGAAACGGTCCGGATAGAAGAGATTGCCTTTGACCCTGTGTCATTATTGACTTTGTTTGTCAAACGCAGCCTTGCAATGCTTTCCATAGTTTCCGGCGTGGATAAAATTGCAGCGTTAATGATTACCTGTGAAAATCTGGATGCCAAAATGGTGGAGATTTTAAACGGTGTTGTAGCAGGTCTGTCCTTAAAGACCAAAGTGGTTTGTTATCAAAGCCATGTGGAAAGTATTTATTACTATACGTTGCATCAGGAGGAAGAACTCTGGCAGAGGCAGGTCATGATATGCGATTATAATGCAGATACCATAAAGGTTTACCAGATGGATTGCAACCGCAAGACCACACCTGTTGTTGCATTTGTGGAAGACTATACGTTCCCGTTTACACATTATCAGGAATTATTGGATGCCGATACCATGCGTGAAAGTGTGGCACGACGCATGGATGAGCAATTTCTGGAGATTTTACAGTCATTAAACCGGGGGCAGGTGGTATCTTCTGCATATCTTCTGGGAGAAGGCTTTAAGGAAGAATGGATGCAGGAGTCATTACAATATCTGTGCCGGGGAAAAAGAGTTTTTCAGGGAAACAATTTATACAGTAAAGGTGCCTGCTTAGGGATGCGTGAAAAGCTGATGCCCAGTGAAGTGGGGAAGGAACACGTATTTCTGGGAAAAGATAAGCTGAAGGCAAATGTAGGGATGCGGGTCACAAGGCAGGGAGAAGATTCCTATTACGCATTGCTGGACGCAGGAAACAGCTGGTATGAAGCAAAACATACAATGGAATTTTTGCTGGAAAAGGACAATGTATTTACTTTGGTGATTACACCCCTTAACGGCAGGGAAGTGAAGTATGCCCAAGTGACACTGGAAGGATTGCCCCTAAGGGAAAATGCTGCTTCCAGACTGTATATGGAAATGGATATGGTAAATGAAAGCTGTATCAGGCTTACAGTAGAAGATTTGGGGTTCGGGGAGCTGTTTCCCGCAACCAATCAGAAATGGACGGAAAGTTTTGAGGTAGTATAAGTGGGAAGAGTATTACTGAGTACCGGTGAATACGCAACAACTCCATATTGTTTTGATAATCTGGGAATCAGAGTCTATTCTGCAGAAGAACTGTGTTTTGTTTTGAAAGAAAATGCATTTCTTTTGGATGTGGAAATTATGAATAAGCGTCTGGTTCGCTGGATAGATGAGATGCTGGGGCTGTCCGAACTGGCTGCCGGGCTCTATCCCTTAGTTAACCGCAAGGTTTCATTAAGTATATTTGTGGGTACGATTTTAAGGTATGTAGGTTTTTACGGGGAAGAAACCATTGTACGCATAGAAGAGATATATAATAGCGGAGCAGATTTAAACATTTACGAAAAATGTAAAAACAGAGCAGACCATATGGCGTCGGCAGGACGTTTTGCCGGTGCAATAATGGAATATGACGGGTTACTGGAAAAACTACCACAGGAAGAAAAGCAGCTTAGGGCAACGATATTACACAATAAAGGGGTTGCGTTAAGCAGTATGTTTTTCTTTGAGGAGGCTTCCCGGGCATTTATGGAATCTTTTGAAGTGGTGCCGGATACGGAGGTGCTCACTGCATATCTGGCAGCAAAAAGAATGTCCATGGGAGAAGGCGATTATGTGGCATTTGTCGCAGGGGTTCCTGATTATTATGCCGAAACCATGGAATTGGAAAGCAAAGTAGAAAAGCTTCGCAGGGAATGGGAAGAGTCAGATGTAAAAAAACAGCTGGCACAACGGTTGCAATTTAAAGAAGAGGGCGATATGGCTACGTATTACGAAGAAACCGATAAGTGGGTACGGGGCTTAAAAAATCAGTATCGCGAAATGATTTTGAATTAGTGCAGGAGGGCAAAAAGAACACATGGGATTCTTTCAGTGGCTCTTTGGTAAAAAGAAAAAAATAACAGAAACTGAGAATTGGGAACAGATTGTTTACGAGCGGGATAAAGTCAATCTTTATGACGATGCTGAGAGAGAACGGTATCTGACCGAGTGCATGGAGCAGATAAGGGAAGCGCAAAAAGAAGTCAATCTGTTATCCGGTGAGTATGGGTTGGTAACGTCTTACTTAACGGATGTAGATGAAATCGAAGCATTACCTGCGGAGCATATGGCGGAATTAAAGTCCATTGCAGGAAAAATGCAGGTTTTAGAGAAAGAAAGGAAGCGTTTTCAGGACAAAGAAGCCCGTATGTCTGATGCAGACTATTATCAGGTAAAGTCTCAGGAACAGGAAATCGAAGAGGGCATTTTGAAATTACAGGAGGCGGAAAAGTACCGTAAACTGGTAAAACAGGATTTGGCACGACTGGACGGAGAAAGAAACGCTTACGAATATCGCAGGGAAGAATTGAAAAATATCATGGTAAACTTAAAAGGTATGGCAACCATTTGTCTGGTGGCACTGGCAGTATGTATTGTTATGCTTTTGATTTTACAGTTCGGATTTGAGATGAATACCATAATAGGGTATTATGTGTCTGCAGTGGCTGCTGCCATCGCCATAACCGTTATTTTTGTGAAATATACGGATGCGGACAAAGAACTTGCCCGTGTGGAAAAAGCATCCAATAAATTGATATTGTTACAAAATAAGGTGAAAATCCGTTACGTTAACAATAAGAATCTGTTGGATTATCTGTATATAAAATATAATACGGAAAGTGCTTCCAAATTAAAACGCCGTTGGGAAATGTATCAGGAAGAGAAGGAAGAACGCAGGCAGTATGCAGAAACAGAAGCAAAACTGGAATACTATGTGGAGCAGCTTTTGCAACGCCTTACAAGATACAGAGTCAAAGATCCCGGACGTTGGGCTGTAAGACCGGATGCCATTACAGACCCCAGGGAAAGGGTTGAAATACGCCACGAGCTCAATACCAGACGTCAGGCATTACGTAAACAATTGGATTATAACAATCATATTGCAGAGGCAGCACAACAGGAAATCAAAGACATTGCGGCAGAATACCCCCAGTATGCCGCAGAGATTTCTGCAATGGTTGCCCGCTATGATAAAGAGTATTTTTAATAATAAGAAGAACGGCAGTGTTTTCACTGCCGGTTTTGTAAGTGTTGATAGTGTCGATACAAGTAGTTATATCAGGAAAGGATATTGTAAGAATGAATAAGTGGAACGCAAAAAGAATTGCAGCCCTGGTTGCTGTTGTATTATTGGTAGCAATGTATTTGGTTACGTTAGTTGCCGCATTTTTTGACAATGCTGCCTCAGGATATTTGTTTAGGGCATGTCTGATTTGCACTATAGTAATACCGGTTATGGCATGGGGCTTTATCTGGCTTTATGGCCATATGACCGGTAAGAAAACCATAGCGGATTTACATTTGATGCAGGATCCCCAACAGACAGATGCAGAAGGAGAAGCCTGGGAAGAATAATCCGGATTATTTTACCCCTAAAGCTTCTAATTCTGTAATTGCCTGTTCGCGGTTTTTAAAGTGGATGCCGTGTATGCCTAAGTTTTTCGCGGCAGTGATATTGGGGAGGGTGTCATCGATAAAAACACATTCCCCGGCAATTAAGTGATATTGTTTTAAAATTTCTTCGTAAATACAGGCATCGGGTTTAATCATGTGGACCTTGAAGGAGAATACACCGCCATCCATATAAGGAAGAAAGTCCATAACATGGGCACATTCCCGTAATACTTTGCTTGAGAAGTTGGATAAGAAAAGAACCTGATATCCTTTTTCTTTTAATTCTTTTATCCAGGGAATTGCATAGTCGCAGCGTTCCAGTATGCCATGCACATCTTTTAAGGAGTGACGTAATTGGGCTTCGATTTCCGGGTCGTTTTTTATAAATAATTCTAAAATTTCGTCATCAGAAAGATTTCCTAAATCATATTCACACCATTGTGGGCTTAATACAGTGGCTTTTCCAAGACGTTCTGCAATATCTGCCGGATAGCCAAAGGAATAAAAATGCTTTTGCCAGGAAAAGGAAGTCAGTACATTTCCAATATCGAAAATTACGGTTTTAATCATACTTACCTCTCATTCTGCCGGATATGTAATGGCCGGCTGTTTACTATAAGAAAATCTGCATTACATTTTACAATAAACAGCAGTTTTTTTCAAGAATAGAAGAGGCTTGTCCAAATAGGTCAAATATAAAATCCCCGGGATACCTTTTGGTATACCGGGGACTTGTTTAGGGGAGGATAAGTATTATATTTATCTTTCGCTTAGCCGGTGAAAGGCTCTTTGTCTTTCACTATTGTCAGTATAACCTGTTAAAAAAGAATTATACATTTGCACGGAAATTTTCTGTATAAAATATTCTTTTTTTATCCGGGAAAATGGTGTAAGATGAAAGGTAGTCTGTGAACAGGACATTGCAGACAAATTTACAGATGGGAGACGATATAAATGAAGCGTTTTAGAGAATGTATGAAAAAAGCGGTTGTACTGTTTTTGGCACTTGCATTGTGTGTAAGCATTTGCGGTTGTGGAGCCAAAGAAAGTGCAGAGATAAAAATAGGAGCAATGAAAGGCCCTACCACAATAGGTCTTTTGCAACTGATGGAAGAGGCAGAGGCAGGGAATACACAGAATACATATCAGTTTACCATGGCTACTGCGGCTGATGAATTGACGCCTCTTTTGATAAAAGGAGAACTGGATATTGCGCTTGTACCTGCCAATGTGGCTTCTGTTCTTTATAATAAGACAGAAGGGGGCATCAGCGTTATAGATATTAATACCTTAGGGGTATTGTATATGGTGAGCGGCAATACGGCTATTACAAGTTTTGCAGACCTGAAGGGGCAGACCATTTACCTGACCGGTAAGGGAACTACGCCGGATTATGTTTTGCAGTATCTGCTTGCTGCAAACGGCATAGGGGTAGAAGAAGTAACACTGGATTATCGCTCGGAAGCAACGGAGGTGGCAGCACTTCTGGCTGAAAATCCTGACGGTATCGGTTTGTTGCCGCAGCCCTTTGTTACAGTGGCATGTGCCCAGAATGAGAAACTTTCCGTCTGCCTTTCCATGACAGAGGAATGGGCTAAGGTACAGGGAGAAGAGGGTAGCAGTATGGTAACCGGTGTTACCGTGGTTCGTAACGGATTTTTGGAAGAACATCCGGAAGCCGTGGAGTTGTTTTTAGAAGATCATGCGGAAAGTACGGCATATGCAGAAAAGAATCCGGCTGTTGTGGCGGGGCTTTGTGTGGAAGCAGGCATTATTGCAAAACAGCCCATCGCAGAAAAGGCAATTCCTTATTGCAATGTAACCTGTATGACAGGGGAAGAAATGAAGCAGGCATTATCCGGGTATTTGCAGGTGCTTTTTGACAAGAATCCGGAAGCGGTAGGCGGACAATTGCCCGCAGATGATTTTTATTATATTGAAAGTAGAGGTTCCCGGTATTAGGGACCTGGCAGGGTGCTATGAAGAAAGAGAAAGAAAACAGAAAGAAAAACCGAATACGTAAAGGAAGCATCCTTCTGATATGGCTCTTTCTTTGGCAGGCTGCATCGTGGCTTATCGGAAATTCCCTTTTGTTTGCGGGACCGGTGGAAACGGTTATGGCTTTATGGAAAGAAGCCATACTGCCTGCTTTCTGGCAGACTGTATTGATATCCCTGCTTCGTGTGGCAGGCGGTTTTTTGTCTGCGTTTTTATTGGGAATACTGTTAGGGGTTCTTGGCGCGAGATATCAGATTTTACAGGAATTTTTAGTGCCGGTTTTATGGTTTTGTAAAGCGGTTCCTGTGGCCTGCTTTGCAGTATTGCTCCTGATTTGGTGGGGGGCAGGATGGCTTTCCTTTGCTATATGCTTTTTGGTGACATTGCCTGTCATTTACGTAAATGTATCAGAGGGTATTCTGGGGACGGACAGGAAATTATTGGAAATGGCATCGGTGTTTATAATGCCTGCATGGAATAAAGTGTTCTATATTTACAGACCGGCGGTAGCCCCTTTTTTAGAGAGCGGGATAAAAACCGCACTGGGTATGAGCATCAAAGCCGGGGTTGCGGCAGAGGTCATTGGAATGGCGGATTATTCCATTGGCGGAGAAATTTACATGTCCAAAATATATCTTGATATACCCGGTGTATTTGCGTGGACGGCAGTGGTAATAGGTCTGGGGATAGGATTAGAAAAGACGGTTCTGTTTTTGTGGAAGGCTTTTTTGCGGTGGAAACCCTTGTGGCGGGGCCGGAGTATACCTAAGAAGAAAGCGCAGCCCGTAGAAATTGCGGCGCTTGGAAAAAGATTTGGGGCAAAAGAGGTACTTAGCGATGTTACAAAGGTACTGTATCCCAATCATGTATATTGTCTGATGGCGCCTTCGGGAGGCGGTAAAACCACTTTATTACATATACTTGCCGGGCTTATGCGTCAGGACGGGGGAACGGTTTTAGGTGATATGCAGGTATCCATGGTGTTTCAGGAAGACCGTCTTTGTGAGGATGAAACGGCATTGCGCAACGTGGAAATGGTATGCGCAGACAGGGAAAAGGCCTTAAGCTATTTGGAAGAATTGGTTCCGGAAGCAGTTTTGCAGCCGGTAAAGACATTGAGCGGCGGTATGCGCAGGCGGGTCTGCATTGCCAGGGCACTTGCGGCAGATGCAGAGGTTTTATTGTTTGACGAGCCTTTTAACGGACTGGATGAAGCATGTATGCATAAAACCGTAGAAGTGGTACGCAAAAAGCAGGACGGAAGAGTTTTAGTGGTTGCAACCCATCATAAAGAAGAGGTGGAGCGCCTGTGTGGGGAAATATGGAACATTCCTGTGTCCTAAAACAATAGAAATCAATGCGAAAAGCCGTAGACAAGCGACTTTTCTTGTGCTATAATCGTAGAATGACTGTGACTATGTCCTTTTTAGTACGGACATTTTAGATAAATAAGTAGTCACGATTTTAAGGAGGAAATGTAACAATGAGTTTACAGGTAGAAAAATTAGAAAAGAATATGGCGAAGCTTACCATTGAAGTTAGCGCTGAAGAATTAGAAAAGGCAATTGAGACTGCTTATCAGAAGAACAAAGGTAAGTTAAGCGTTCCCGGTTTCCGTAAGGGTAAAGTGCCCCGCAAGATGTTAGAGCAGATGTACGGTGCAGCTATCTTCTATGAAGATGCAGCAAATGAGTTGATTCCCGGTGCATACGACAAGGCATTGGAAGAATGTGAAGAAGAAATCGTATCTGCTCCCAAGATTGATGTTACCCAGATTGAAGCAGGTAAGCCTTTCATCTTTACCGCAGAAGTAGCTTTAAAGCCGGAAGTAACCTTAGGTAAGTACAAAGGATTAAAAGTAGAAAAGACTGACGTTGTTGTAACAGAAGAAGAAATCAACGCACAGATTGAAAGAGAAAGAGAGAACAGTGCAAGAACCATTACTGTAGAAGACAGACCTGTAAAAGACGGTGATATCACTACTTTGGATTTTGAAGGTTTTGTTGACGGTGTTGCATTCGAAGGCGGTAAGGGTACCGATTATCCTTTAACTATCGGTTCCGGTTCTTTCATTCCCGGCTTTGAAGAGCAGTTGGTTGGCGCTGAAATCGGCAAAGAAACAGAAGTAAAGGTTACCTTCCCTGAAGATTACCATGCAGCAGATTTAGCAGGTAAGGAAGCAATCTTCAAATGTACCATTAAAGATATCAAGGAAAAAGAACTTCCCGAACTGGATGATGAGTTTGCAAGTGAAGTATCTACCTTCGATACTCTGGCAGAATACAAAGAAGACGTAAAGAAGACTTTAGAAGCTAAGAAAGCTGACGCAGCAAAGGCAGCAAAGGAAGAAGCAGTTATCGATGCAGTTATCTCCGATGCACAGATGGATATTCCGGATGCAATGGTAGAAACCGAGCAGAGACAGATGATCGATGATTTCGCACAGAGAATCCAGATGCAGGGTCTTTCCATGGAACAGTATATGCAGTTCACCGGTATGAATCCTCAGATGCTCTTAGAGCAGACTAAGCCTCAGGCATTAAAGAGAATTCAGTCCAGACTGGTATTGGAAGCTGTTGCAAAGGCAGAAAATCTTGCGGCTAATGATGAAGAGTACGAAAACGAAATCAAGGACATGGCTGAAAAATACCAGATGGAAACCGACAAGATTAAAGAAATGCTCGGGGAAAGAGGTAAGAAGCAGGTTCTGGCTGATATGGCTGTTAACAAAGCAGTAGAATTCCTTGTAGCAAATGCAAAGGAAGGAAAAGCAACTGCAGCAAAGGCTGAAAAGGCAGAGAAGACCGAAAAAGCAGAGAAGACTGAAAAGGCTGAAAAAACCACTACTGCAAAGACAACCAAACCCAGAGCAAAGAAAACAACTGCAGCAAAAGAAGAAGCGGCAACTGAAGCATAAGTTGGGCCAATAAGTGAAGTTATAAACAGAGGATTAAGTTTTTCTTAAATCCTCTGTTTAAGATTGCAAAACTTTTCTGTGTACGGTATTATGATAAAGGCAGGAAATTTTGCTGAATGGAGGAAATAAAATGAGTTTAGTACCTTATGTCGTAGAACAGACCAGTCGCGGAGAACGTTCTTATGATATTTATTCCCGACTGTTAAAAGAAAGAATTATTTTCCTTGGTGAAGAAGTAAATGAAACCACTGCAAGTCTTGTTGTAGCACAGCTTTTATTCCTGGAAGCGGAAGACCCGGATAAGGATATCAATTTATATATTAACAGTCCCGGCGGTTCCGTAACCGCAGGTATGGCTATTTATGATACCATGCAGTATATCAAGTGTGACGTATCCACCATTTGTATCGGTATGGCTGCAAGTATGGGAGCATTTCTTTTAGCAGGCGGAGCAAAAGGCAAGAGAATGGCACTTCCCAATGCTGAGATTATGATTCATCAGCCTTTAGGCGGTGCACAGGGTCAGGCTACCGAAATTGAAATTGCGGCTAAGCATATTTTGCATACCAGAGAAAAATTAAACAGAATGCTGGCGGAGAACACCGGCAGAACCTACGAAGAAATTGCGGCAGATACCGAGAGAGATAACTGGAAGTCTGCGCAGGAAGCAATGGAGTACGGTCTGATTGATAAGGTGATTACTTCTCATGCAGTGAGTGAAGAGAAATAAAGAAGATATTATAAAAACGCCGCTCGATAGGAAAGTTTTAACATAATTTATATGGCAACGAAGCGGCAGAATGAGGAAAAAGATGGCAGGAAAGAATTCCGGCAGCGATATCAGATGTTCCTTTTGCAATAAGTCCCAGGACCAGGTCAGAAAATTGATTGCAGGTCCTGCAGGGGTATATATTTGCGACGAATGTATTGATATCTGCAGTGATATTTTAGAAGATGAATTTGAAGATATTGGCGAAGCGGTGGAAGCAGCACCGGATTTTAAATTATTAAAACCGGTAGAAATCAAAAAGTTTCTGGACGATTATGTTATCGGACAGGAAGCTGCAAAGAAGGTGTTGTCCGTAGCAGTTTATAACCACTATAAGCGTGTAACTGCGCAGAACACACCGGATGATGTGGAACTTCAAAAAAGTAATATTATTATGATTGGACCCACCGGTTCCGGTAAAACCTATCTGGCGCAGACTCTGGCAAAGATTATCAACGTGCCTTTTGCGATTGCGGATGCAACCACCTTAACGGAAGCAGGCTACGTTGGTGAAGACGTGGAAAATATTTTGTTAAAGCTGGTGCAGGCAGCTGATTATGATATTGACAGAGCGCAGTACGGTATTATCTACATCGACGAAATCGATAAGATTACCAAGAAAAGCGAAAACGTATCCATCACCCGTGATGTTTCCGGTGAAGGGGTACAGCAGGCACTCTTAAAGATTATCGAGGGCACTGTGGCAAGTGTTCCGCCACAGGGGGGCAGAAAGCATCCCCATCAGGAACTGTTACAGGTAGATACCTCCAATATTCTTTTTATTTGCGGAGGCGCCTTTGATGGGCTGGATAAGATTGTAGAAACCAGACTGGACCGTAAATCCATCGGTTTTAATGCGAAGATTACGGAAAAGAAGGATAGAGAAATTGGCGAGATTCTGGGAGAAGTAACTCCACAGGATTTGGTAAAGTTCGGTCTGATTCCCGAATTTGTTGGACGTGTGCCCATTAATGTATCCTTGGAAGGTCTGGATAAGGCGGCACTAGTACGTATTTTGAGAGAGCCTAAGAATGCTTTGGTTAAGCAGTATCAAAGACTTTTTGATATGGATGGTGTTGAACTTAAATTTGAAGAGGATGCAATTGAAGCAATTGCAGAACAGGCACTGGAGAGAAAAACAGGGGCAAGAGGGCTTCGTTCCATTATGGAAAAGGTAACATTGGATATTATGTACAATATACCTTCGGACGAAAGCATAAAGACCGTTGTGATTACGAAGAGTGCGGTAGAAGGAAACAGTGAACCGCTTATTATACGCGAGGAAGCGGAACTGAAAAAAGCGAAGTAAGTAGCGCCGCTCTGTAAAGGGCGGCGTTTTAACTTAAGGGGAAGAACGTAATGATACAGGAAGAACAAAAATCGGTTACGGAATTGTTAAATGTACCCGCAGTAGCACTGCGCGGACTGAATATTCTGCCCGGTATGATTATACATTTTGATTTAAACAGAGAAAAATCCATTCGGGCTGTGGAACAGGCAATGACTGCCAACCAGCTTTTATTTGCGGTGAGCCAGAAGGATGAGCGCACGGAAGAACCGGGCATGGAAGATTTGTATACGGTAGGAACCGTATGTAAATTAAAACAGCTCAGCAAGCTGCCGAATAATATTGTACGTGTACTGGTAGAAGGACTGGGGCGTGGCAGATTGTGTGAAATCCTTAAAGATGTAGAGGACTATTTGTCTGTACTGGTAGAGAAAATGCCGCCCAGACCGGATGAAGTGGATGATGTACGTAAGGAAGCCATGGCGCGTCAGCTGAAGGACTTGTTTGCAAGATACAGTGCACTGAACCCCCGCAGCGGCAAAATCATGGAAAAGAAACTGGTACATATGCAGAACCCTGCGCTGATTATCGATATGATAACCAGTGGGTTACCTCTTGCGGTTTCTGTAAAGCAAACCGTATTGGAAACCGAAAACCTGGAAGAAAGATATGACTATATTGCTGATGTATTGTATAATGAAATCCAGGTAGGTCTCATCCGCAAGGAACTGACCGAAAAAATGCAGAAAAAGGTAAATAAAAGCCAGAAAGAATACCTGCTTAGGGAACAGATGCATGCCATCAGGGAAGAGTTGGGAGAAGATACGGTAGTTTCCGAAGCAGACCATTATACGGAAAGTCTGGATAAATTGAAAGCAGACAAGCATGTAAAAGACAAAATCGCGAAGGAAATTTCCCGATTTAAGAGTCTTTCTGCAAGCAGCTCGGAAAGCGCGGTGGAGCGTGCTTACATAGAAACGTTGCTGGAAATGCCTTGGAATAAGGTTTCTAAGGATAATTTGGACATAGAGCGGGCTGAACAGATTTTAGACGAAGACCACTATGGCATGGAAGAAATCAAAGAACGCATACTGGAATTTTTAGCAGTACGCAGTCTTGCAAAGAATCAGAAAGAAAAACCGGACAGCCCGATTGTATGTCTGGTGGGACCGCCCGGAACCGGCAAGACTTCTATAGCAAAGAGTGTGGCAAGAGCATTGCACAAAGAATATGTGCGTATTTGTCTGGGAGGCGTACGGGATGAAGCCGAGATTCGCGGACACAGAAAAACCTATGTAGGTGCTATGCCCGGACGTATTGCTACCGGTCTGAAGCAGGCCGGAGTATCCAATCCCCTGATGCTTTTAGATGAGGTGGATAAGGTTGGCAGCGATTACAAAGGAGATCCTTCTGCTGCATTGTTAGAGGTATTGGACGGAGAGCAGAACAGTCACTTCAGGGACCATTACATTGAGTTACCGTTGGATTTGTCAAAGGTTTTATTTATTGCTACCGCAAATACAACAGAAACAATTCCGAAGCCCCTTTTGGACAGAATGGAAATCATTGAAGTACACAGTTATACAGACAATGAAAAGTTACACATTGCCAAAGAGCATCTCTTAAAAAAGGTATATGCGAAAAATGCAATTCCCCAAGGGCGCTTAAGTATCAGTGACGGTGCTTTACAGGCGATGATAGACGGTTATACGAAAGAAGCGGGTGTGCGCGGCCTGGAGCGTGAAATCGGTAAAATTTGCAGAAAAGCCGCAAAAGAATTGTTAAAAAAAGATGTAACTGTTAAAGTGAATACCAAGAATCTGGAAAAATATCTTGGAAAGGTTAAATTCAGACCGGATAAAAAGAACGAAGAACCGGCAGTGGGTATCGTTCGCGGTTTGGCATGGACCAGTGTGGGCGGAGATACTTTACAGATTGAAGTCAATAAAATGCCCGGAAAAGGGGATTTGGAACTGACCGGACAAATGGGGGACGTGATGAAGGAGTCTGCCCTCACGGGTCTTAGCTATGTACGTTCCATCAGTGACAGATATGCGGTTTCCCCGGATGTATATAAGGAAAATGATTTTCATATCCATATACCGGAGGGCGCTGTGCCCAAGGATGGTCCGTCTGCAGGCATTACCATGGCACTGGCAGTTTTATCCGCACTCACGGAAACACCGGTACGGGCAGATGTGGCTATGACCGGTGAAATCACGCTTCGTGGCAGGGTATTACCGGTAGGCGGATTGAAAGAAAAAGTACTGGCGGCAAAAAAAGCCGGGATGAAAACTGTTCTGGTACCGGCAGATAATAAGAAGGATATTACAGAACTGTCACCGGAGATTACGGGTGGCTTGGAAATCCGTTTTGTAGAGGATATGGAGCAGGTAATAAGATTTGGCTTTGCAAAATGAAAGTGAAGATAATCCGTCCCTCGTCTGAGGGTCCGGATTTGTTTCGCAAAATTAAAGGAGACCAAGGATATATGATTATCAAAAATGTCAGTCTGGAAACAGTATGCGGCATTACCAGTAAAATACCGCAGAATATACATCCGGAAGTAGCGTTTGCCGGAAAAAGTAATGTGGGAAAGTCATCCCTGATCAATGCACTGATGAACCGCAAAGCCCTGGCACGTACCAGTGCGCAACCCGGAAAGACGCAAACCATCAATTTTTATAATATTAATGATGAAGTCTATTTTGTGGATTTACCCGGATATGGATATGCAAAGGCCAGTGAAGAAGTAAAGGCAAAATGGGGCAAGATGATTGAAGATTATTTGCACAAATCCAGGCAGCTTCAGGCAGTGTTTTTGTTAATCGATATCAGACATGCACCCGGAAACAATGACTGTATTATGTATGACTGGATAATAAGGCAGGGGTATAAACCCATTATCATTGCGACGAAACTGGATAAAATAAAGCGCAATCAGGTAGCCTCGCAGGTGAAACTGATAAAGAATACTTTAAAGGCGGACGCGGATACCTTAGTGATTCCCTTCTCGGCGGAAACAAAGCAGGGACGGGAAGACATTTATGCCGTAATTGATCAGTATATTGTAAAAACAGAGTAAAAACGTCAGTATTTACAATTTGCCATGGGGAGCAGAAGGTATTATAAAGAGGGATTTCATATGAAAGAATCAATGAAAAAATATGTAAAGGCAATATTAAATCTTATTGTAGCAGCAGTGATACTGGTGTTGGTTATCTGGTTATTGCCAAAAGTTTTGCTGTTTTTTATGCCCTTTGTGATTGGGTGGATTATTGCCTGGATTGCAACACCTGCAGCTAAGTTTGTAGAAGAAAAGTTAAAAATTAAGCGAAAAATGGGTAGTGCGGTAGTGATTATCCTGGTAATTGGCGGCGTTGTTTTGGTGGCTTATCTGGTAGGTGCAAAGCTATTCCACGAACTGGTGGGCTTTTTACAGGATTTACCTACCATGTGGCAGGCGTTGGAAAACGATATCAATGAGATTGCTGCCAAATTCAGTTCTCTTTATGTAAAGCTACCGATAGAGGTGCAGGAAACCATTAACGGTATCGGTGCACAGGCCAGTGAGTTCGGTGCGGATTTGGTAGGAAAAATCAGCAGTCCTACCTTTGAGGCAGTTAGTAATTTTGCAAAGAAGCTGCCCACAGTAGTCATAGGCATTATTATGTGTCTGTTATCAGCTTACTTTTTTGTAGCAGAAAGAGATTCCTTTGCGGAAACGGTAAAAAAGCTGATTCCGGATACCCTGCAGTACAGATTAAGCCTTATGAAGCGCAGTGTTATCGGTGCAGTAGGCGGTTATTTTAAGGCCCAGTTTAAAATTGAAGTGTGGATATATCTGCTTCTTGTAATCGGTTTCTTTATACTGGATGTAAAATATGCATTATTAATCGGTGTGGGAGTGGCATTGTTGGATTTTTTGCCATTCTTCGGAACCGGTACGGTGATGGTGCCCTGGGCAATTATTAAGTTTTTAAGTGCAGACTATAAGATGACTATCGGTATTCTGCTTATTTGGGGAATCAGTCAGTTGGTAAGACAGATTATCCAGCCTAAAATCGTGGGAGATTCCATTGGGGTACCGCCGATACCGACGTTGTTTTTGTTATACATTGGCTATATGTTTGGCGGTGTAATCGGTATGATTGTGGCTGTACCGATTGGTATTATTGTGTGGACGATGTACAAAGAAGGTATGTTTGAAACCACTTCCAACAGTGTGAAAATTCTGACTGCGGGTCTGAATCATTTCAGAAAGCTGACACCCCAGGATATGTATATCATAGATACTTACAAACAGGATTGTGAAGAAAGCTTGTCTGCGCAAAAGCAAATGGATGAAAAGAAAAAAACAGCAGAGAATCATAATTCACAGGAATTCAGGAAGAATAAATAAAGAGGATGAAGCATGTCTAATTATAAAATGGTGCTACAGTATGAAGGAACCAGATATCAGGGCTGGCAGCGCCAGGAGTCTACCGCAAATACCATACAGGGAAAGTTAGAGGCTTTGTTGAGCAAAATGTGTGGAAGCAAGGTAGAAATACAGGGAAGCGGACGTACGGATGCAGGTGTGCATGCGAAAGGGCAGGTTGCCAATGCACATATGGAAACGGATAAAACGCCTGCGGAAATTATGGAATATATGAACCGTTATTTGCCGGAGGATATCGGTGTTTTGTCGGTAGAAGAGGTGGGAGAACGGTTTCATAGCAGATTACATGCCAAGGGCAAGACATATTGTTACCGCATTATTAACAGTGAAATTCCCCATGTGTTTGAAAGAAGATATGCATATGTATATCCCACACCTTTAGATGTGGAAGCCATGCGCCGGGCAGCCGCTTATTTGACAGGTACCCATGATTTTGCATCCTTTACTTCAACAAAAAAGAGTAAAAAATCCACTATCCGTAACATTGAAGAAATACGGATAGAGGTAGAGAAAGATGTGATCTGCATATATTACAGCGGAGACGGATTTTTGTTTCATATGGTCAGAATTCTCACAGGTACCCTGATAGAGGTAGGAAACGGTGAGAGAAAACCGGAAGAAATCAAAGAAATTCTGGCAAAAAAGAAAAGGGATAGCGCAGGCTTTCTGGTACCTGCGTCCGGATTGACACTTTTGGAAGTCAGATATGAGTGAGGACAATAGTGATGAAGAGAAAATACATGCTGATACTCTTTTTGGTGTATCTGGTTGTATTGATAAAAGGTATCGTATTTAAATATCCGATAACGATGATGCAGCAAATAGCAGAGTCCTGGAGCAGTGAAGTATTCTGGGAAGGGCTGGAAAGTGCAAATTTTGATTTTTTCCAAACCATACGATTATATATCAGGCATTGGGATAATAAGGGAATTAACAGTTTTGGCAACCTGATAGGAAACGTTATCGTATTTATACCTATGGGTATAATGCTTCCTGTTTTGTTTGAAAGTTGTAAAAATGTATTTTCCTGCATGGTCAGGGTATTACTTTTTGTAATGTGTATAGAATTGTTCCAGCTTTTCAGTAATTTCGGCGTTTTTGATGTAGATGATATTCTGTTGAATTGCTTCGGTGCATTGGTGGGATATATCATATATCGGATAATGCATGCTCTTTTTGGAAAAAAGAAGAATGTGACATAACTTTTTTTATGAGACAAACTGAATCTCAAAATGGGACTTCCCATTTTGGGATTTTTGTAATATAATCAAATATGTTAATTGAAAACATCGTTTTTTACAGAGTCCTGTAGTGATTACCCCACATATATTACATAAAATACAACCGTAAAATGAAGCAAATAAAGAAGTCGCAGACACAACGGCGTAAGCGTCTGTGTATGAAACAAAAGTATCGGTCTGTATGCCGAAGGAGGTTTTAACAAGTATGAGAGAAAAATATGAATCTCTTGCAGTAAGTGACTTAAGAGAAATTGCAAAAGCCAGAGGAATAAAAGTAACAACGGCCATGAAGAAGTCTGATTTGGTAGAGGCAATGCTTTTGCAGGATGAAAAAGAAAAAGCTGCAAAGCAGACGGGGTCAGAAAGTGCAAAGACTATAGTTTCTGCAGAAACGGCAGGCAGACAAGCTGCACAAACCGGAGAAAACGGTACACGCCCCACCGTTACCGTGGACAGAAACGCCGTTTATGATATGTATACGTTTCCGCCTGAGTTGGACAGCGGACAGGAAGCCAATGGTATTTTGGAAGTTATGCCGGACGGTTACGGGTTTATCCGTTGTGAAAATTATCTGCCCGGGGAAAATGACGTGTATGTGGCGCCCAGCCAGATCAGACGTTTCGGATTAAAAACCGGTGATATTCTGGTGGGCAATAAGCGTACCAAAACCCAGCAGGAAAAATTCAGTGCCTTATTATATATTAAAACCATCAACGGTTATACCACGGAAGAGGCGATGAAGCGTAAAAGCTTCGAGGATATGACACCTATTTTCCCGGATGAGAGAATTAAACTGGAAGTACCCGGTGCCAGCATTGCCATGCGTGTGATGGATTTAATCAGCCCCATCGGTAAAGGCCAGAGAGGTATGATTGTATCACCGCCTAAGGCCGGTAAAACAACTTTGTTAAAGCAGGTCGCAAATTCTGTGCTTAAGAATGAACCGGATATGCACATGCTTATCTTGTTGATTGATGAACGTCCCGAAGAAGTAACGGATATCAAAGAAGCCATTGAAGGTCCCAATGTAGAAGTGATTTATTCTACTTTTGATGAGTTGCCGGAACACCACAAACGTGTATCCGAAATGGTAATTGAACGTGCCAAGCGACTGGTGGAGCACGGCATGGATGTTGTGATTTTGTTGGACAGTATTACCCGTCTGACCCGCGCATACAATCAGGTTGTTCCCCCCAGCGGACGTACCTTATCCGGCGGTTTGGATCCCGCCGCGCTTCATATGCCTAAGCGGTTTTTCGGTGCTGCAAGAAATTTACGTAACGGAGGCAGCCTTACCATTCTGGCAACAGCACTGGTGGATACCGGTTCTAAGATGGATGATGTGGTATACGAAGAATTTAAGGGAACCGGTAACATGGAAATGGTACTGGACAGAAAGCTTTCCGAAAAGCGTATTTTCCCTGCAATCGATATTCAGAAATCAGGTACCAGAAGAGAGGATTTATTACTGGATACAGAGGAACTGGAAGCAATCAATATTATGCGTAAGGCATTAAACGGTATGAAAGCGGATGAAGCAGCAGACCGTATTCTGGATATGTTTTCACGTACCAGAAACAATCAGGAATTTGTAAATACCGTGAAAAAGATGAAATTTATCTAAAAAAGTACTTGCAATGAATACACTAACATGATACAATAATCACGCTGTTTGTGGTGGCATAAGCAGTGCGGATGAGAACAAAATTAACTTAATTAACATAGAGAGGTGAAAAAGATGAAAGAAGGAATCCATCCCGAGTATTATCAGGCAACTGTTACCTGCAACTGTGGTAACACATTTGTAACCGGTTCAACCAAACCTGAAATCCACGTAGAAGTTTGCTCCAAGTGCCATTCATTCTATACCGGCCAGCAGAAGACTGCAAGAGCTGACGGACGTATCGACAAGTTCAACAAGAAGTACGGCGTGGAAAGCAAGTAGTTTTTCGGTAAATAAGATGTCTAAAAGGTTGAGGTGTATATCTCAACCTTTTTGTGATTTTTTGTTTGAAAGGAACAATCATGGCAAAGAAGAATAAAGCACATTATTCCGGTATCGGCGGACAGGCCGTTCTGGAAGGTGTGATGATGAAAAACGGTGAAAAATATGCGGTAGCTGTGAGAAAGCCTGATGGTGAAATTGAAGTAGAAGTGGATAACTACCAGGGGGTACTTCATGGCTCTAAAATCAAAAACATTCCCTTTGTTCGCGGTGTATTTAATTTTGCGGATTCATTGATATTAGGTAGCAAGTGTTTAAATTATTCTGCGGATTTCTATGAAGAAGAGGATGCAAAAGAGACCGTTGTAGATAAAGCACTGAATAAGGTGACCAAAGGAAATGCAGAGAAAGTACTGACGACGATTGTGACTTTGTTTTCTGTGGTACTGGCAGTGGGTATCTTTATTGTACTGCCCTATTTTATCACTTCCTTTTTTGAAGAATATGTTCGAAGCAGAGTACTGATGTCTATCATAGAAGGTGCAATCAGAATTGCTATTTTTTTACTTTATACGGTATTGATTTCCCTGATGAAGGACATTAAACGTTTGTATATGTATCATGGTGCAGAACATAAATGTATCAACTGTATCGAAAGAGGCAGACCGCTTACGGTTGGTAATGTCATGCGCAGTTCCCGGATTCATAAGCGTTGCGGAACCAGTTTTATGTTCTTTGTTATGTTTGTAAGTATTATTTTGTTTTTCTTTATTCAGGTCAGCAACCCTTTGATAAAGGTAGTGCTTCGTATTTTGCTGATTCCGGTTATTGCAGGTATTTCTTATGAATTAATCAGATTGGCAGGCAGGAGCAACAATATATTCGCAAGAATATTGTCTGCGCCGGGTATGCTGATACAGAAACTGACTACCAAAGAACCCACTAAGGATATGATTTTAGTGGCCATTGCCTCTATAGATGCAGTGTTTGACTGGAAGGCATACCTGAAGGAAGAATTCGGTTATGAAGAAACCGATGAACCTAAAGAGGAAGACGACCAGGAAGAGCAGACTGATAAAAAAAGTAAAAAAGTAAAATCTGAATTTGTGGAAGTAAAGACCGAAGAAAGTGGTTCCGAAGAGGAAGTTTCGGAGAAGAAGGATTCAGAATCAAATACTGAAGATATGGGACAAGAGCATGAATTATAAAGAGTGCTACTTATATGGCGCAAGCCAATTACAGAATGCAGGTGTGCCGGAACCCGAAAATGACGCAAGGCTTTTGTTGGAATATGTTTGCAAAACCAATCGCAATACTTTGCTGGCACATGGTGATATGCCGGTAGAAGAAGAGAAAAGGAATCTGTTTCAGGCGTTCATCGAGAAACGTGCAAACCGCATTCCGTTGCAGTTGCTAACCGGAGAACAGGAATTTTGCGGTCTTACATTTGGGGTGAATGAACATGTATTAATACCCAGACAGGATACGGAGATTCTGATAGAGTGTGCATTGAAAGTATTGAAGCCGGGGATGCGTTTGCTGGATATGTGTACCGGTTCGGGATGTATTCTGATAAGTCTTCTTTCCCTGAGTAAAAATGTGTTTGGAGAAGGTGTGGACATTTCAAAAAAGGCACTGGACATGGCAAAAGAAAATGGTTTGCGATTGTTGCCGGAGGATGCACAACCTAAATGGTATTGCGGAGATTTATTTGATGCATTGTCTTTACGGCAGAGTACTCCGGGCACAGAAGAGGCCGCATTTGCGAAGGAAATGTCAGAATGTCCGATATACGATGTGATCGTTTCCAATCCGCCCTATATCCGTAGTGCGGTAATCGAAACCCTGATGCCGGAGGTAAAGGACTTTGAACCCCGCGGCGCATTGGACGGTAGTGAAGACGGACTGTTATTTTACAGAAGAATTATTAAGGAAGGCATTCCTTTTTTGAAAAAAGAAGGTTATCTGCTCTTTGAAATCGGGCATGATCAGGGTGAGGAAGTAAAAGAACTGATGGAAAACGCCGGTTTTAGTGACGTAAAGATTATAAAAGATTATGCAGGACTTGACCGTGTGGTTATGGGACAATTGGCTGCAATAGAATTGTAATGTGCGTTGCATAGAGGATATTGCGCATACAGACTGCAAAACAGAGTTAAAATAGCTGCTTTGGCGGCGGAATGAGGTAAGAGATGTTTGATAAATTAGATGATTTAGTACGACGTTTTGAAGAAATCTTAAATGAATTAAACGAACCGGATGTGGTAAATGACCAGACCCGTTTCCGTAAGCTGATGAAGGAGCAGAGTGATTTGACTCCGTTGGTTGAGGCCTACAAAGAGTATAAAAAATGCAAGCAGGATATCGAAGACTCTTTGATGATGTTGGAGGAAGAGTCCGATGAAGATATGCGCGAAATGTTAAAGGAAGAACTTTCTGATAGTAAAAAGCGTGTGGAAGAACTGGAACAGCAGTTAAAGATTTTACTGCTTCCCAAGGACCCCAATGACGATAAGAACGTTATCGTGGAAATCCGTGCCGGTGCAGGCGGTGATGAAGCGGCATTATTTGCTGCAGAAATCTACCGTATGTATGTACATTATGCAGAAGGCAGACGTTGGAAAGTAGAAACCATTGAATTTGAAGAAATCGGTATTGGTGGCATGAAGAGCGTAACCTTTATGATTTCCGGTCAGGGTGCATATTCTGTAATGAAATACGAATCCGGTGTACATCGCGTACAGCGTGTTCCGGAAACGGAATCCGGTGGACGTATCCATACCTCTACCATCAGCGTCGCAGTAATGCCTGAGGCAGACGAGGATATCGATATTGTTATCGAAGATAAGGATATCCGTATCGATGTAATGCGTGCATCCGGTAACGGTGGTCAGTGTGTCAACACCACGGACTCTGCAGTACGTCTGACCCACTATCCTACAGGTATCGTGGTGTACAGCCAGACCGAAAAATCACAGTTACAGAATAAAGCAAAAGCTTTTGCATTACTGAAATCAAAGCTTTATGATATGGAACAGCAGCAGCGTCACGACGCAGAAGCAGAACTTCGCCGCAGCCAAATTGGTACCGGCGACCGTTCTGAAAAAATCCGTACCTACAATTTCCCCCAGGGCCGTGTAACCGACCACCGCATCAACCTGACTCTGTATAAGCTTGATAAGATTATGAACGGTGACATCCAGGATATTCTGGATGCCTGTATAGCAGCGGACCAGGCTGCCAAGCTGGCAAAGATGAACGAGAACTAGGAAAGTCCATTGTATTAAAATCAATTCTCCCGACAGTGAGTTTCAACTGTCGGGAGGTCTGTTTATTCTTAAGAAAATCTATTTGTTATCACTAATTGAGTTTAATAATCATTCCACGAATCATGTTTCCACTGAATAATCATTCCACGAATCATGTTTTCACTGAATAATCATTCTACAAATGATGTTCCCCATAATAATTCTCCACGGAATCTTTTTCCTGAATAATTAAAATTAAGAATTGATTTATATCAAAAATCAACGGAAAGGGGTCTGTTTATATTGAAAAAATTGCAACAAGCCGCTGTTGTTAGTGAAATTGCGCACTATTATTGATTAAATGTATTTTGATGTGCTTTTTTTAACAGGTATTTTATCTGATTTGCACACTAGTTGTACACTAAACTAATTTGGTGTGCAAAAATATCAATAAAAAGATGTAACACGGACAAAAGAAGAGGGTATTGACTGTGATTGGCGCACACTAAACGGCGGTTATGAGTTTTATGTGAGCAAAAGGACTGAAAATAGGTTGATTTTGTGCACCTTTTTTCGTAGAAATAATGAATAAGTGAGCAACTAACAATATAGCGAAGGGGGAAATGATGAAAGAAGGAAAAGAAGTAAAAAGAATAAAAGGAGCAAAGGAGTCAAAAGGAGCAAAGGAGATGACAGAATCAAAAGAAATAAAAGAAGAACTGCTGAAAAGGAAGAATTGTTTACTTCATATGAAAAGAAATCTACAGGAGAGAACCTATGATAATACAGAAGGTTCTTTACGCATAAATGGAAGTGGGAACAGAGTACAGTATTTTCACAAAATGAAAGGCGGAAATGTTTTAGGGACTTACATTCCTAAGAAGAATATTGCATTAGCGCAGACATTGGCTCAAAAAGAATATGAGCGAAAAGTGCTTCGTAGTATTGAGCAGGAAGTAAAAGCAATAGAAAAGTATCTGTCAAGTATACCTCAAAATACGGCAGAGGAAATATATAATTCATTACATATTGAACGACAGAAGTTAATTCGTCCGGTCCGTGAAACGGATGCACAATTTGTACGAAGGTGGGAAACGTTTGCTTTTCGGGGAAAAGAAATAGAGGAATCAGTGCCGGTATTACTTACAGAAAAAGGAGAACAGGTTCGGTCAAAGTCGGAGATGATTATTGCAGACCTGTTATACAGTGAGGGAATTCCCTACCGTTATGAATGCCCTTTGTATTTGGAAGGGTATGGGAAAGTTTATCCTGATTTTACAGTACTGAATATTAGAAAAAGGAAGGAGATGTATTGGGAACATCTGGGTATGATGGATGATGCAAATTATATAGAAAAAGCATTACGCAAAATAGGGAATTATGAGAAGAATGGAATCGTTTTAGGCGATAGTCTGATATTGACGTGGGAAACAAAGAGCATACCCATAAGCCGGGGAATTATTAGAACACAAATAGAAAGACATATGAAATAAAACAAATTCCGCTCTGGCACATAAATCAATTTCCGCTCAGCCACAACCGTTTGACACCCCTATCGCAAATGTATTACAATACTTTTGACAGTTACAAGGGGCGGAGGGTGAAACAATGCAGCGGCCTTGATTGTAAATGTCAGAGTATGGAAACAGGCAGAATCGTGATTGGGAAAGGATTTAAGAAATGAACATTTTTATATCCCATGCATCCAAGGATGCAGCAGTGGCAGAAAGGGTTTGCAATTTAATAGAAGAAAGAGGCAAAAAATGTTTTATTGCACCCCGCGATATCCGTTCCGGAAGAGAATACGCTGAAGAGATTATAAATGGGATTGATAACGCAGAGTCCATGATTCTGTTAATGTCAGATGCAGCCAACCATTCGCCCCATGTTTTGCGGGAAGTGGAACGGGCAGTCAGTAAGGCTATACCCATTTTGGTGTACAAGCTGGAGGAAGTAGAGCTTACCAAATCCATGGAATATTTTTTAATGAGCCATCAGTGGAGTAATACTAAGCAAAAGGGTGATTATTCAGAAATCCTGCAGTTTGTATATGCTACGGAAGAGGAGACCAAAGAAAGACTCCTGCCTAAAGATGTGGATGAAAAACCGATAGAAGTGATACAGGAGAGTGCACAAAAAGGAGAAAACAAAAAGAATAGAAAGTGGACGATTATTGCAGAGGTTCTGATTATTGCGGTTCTTATTCTTTTGGTAGCTGTTATTTGCATGAATAACCGCAGGGGGCAACAAAATCAAAATCCGGACAATCCGGTAGTAACGATAGAAGCAGAATTGGGAGATACCATTACTTTTGGCAATTATAACGGCGAGCCTATCGACTGGAGGGTCCTGCATATATCCGAAGACGGAACCGAAGCTATATTAATTGCGGAACATATTTTAACTATGAAAGCCTATGATGCGGCAGAAGGCGGCACCTATAACAGTGATGGTAAATCAGATTATTGGCAGGCAAATTCGGCTGCAGATACGGATTATGAATTACAGGTATTGGTGCGGGGAAACAATTTGTGGAGTGCATCTAACATCCGTACCTGGTTAAACTCCGCAGATGAAGTGGTGACATATGAAGACCGGGCACCGGTACCTCTGGCGATGTCAGAGCATAAAAACGGATATCACAATGAGAGCGGATTCTTGTATGGATTTACGGATGCAGAGCTGGATGCATTACTGGAACGGGAAGTGGTAACGAACGCTAACATATTGTATGATGCAGCTACGGTAACCACCCGGGATAAAGTGTTCCTTTTGTCAAAAGAGGAACTGCAATGGTTTGAAGAAGCCGGTATGCGGATTTATGCCTCTCCTACACAGGCGGCCATTGAGCAGGATACCAGCAACTGGTATGATATTGATGTAACCGAATATGAAATTACGGAGTATTACTGGTGGTTGCGTGAACCGGTGGAAGGAACAACTTCAAAATGTTATTTGGTTAGCAATGGATATACACAGGAAGCCTTTTATACATCCAATGCAGGTGTGGAAGGATTTGGAATCCGTCCTGCCATTACGGTAGATTTGACCGCAGAAATATTTCAGGAAGAAGAGTAAAATAAGAGGCTAATTAATAGGCTAAAATAATTTAGCGACTTAAACGTTTAAGCAAAAAGTTGGTATTTTTAACTTATTTTTAGTATGAATTCATTGCAATAAAAAGGTTTCTATACTATAATGCAATTACATACTTGTGAAAGCAAAAACTATAGGAGGATTATGGGTATGCGTAAAAGAATGTTAGCGTTAATCAGTGTTTTGGCACTGACATTGTCTGCCTGCGGTCAGGGGGATACTACAACGACTGCAACAGATACAGCAACTACAGTAACAAACGAATCTACAACCGAAGCAACCGATACTACGGAATCTACAGTAGCAGAGGAAACAACGGAAGATACTACACCTGCTGAAGATGTATGGGTTCCTGCAGAGGCACCTGCAGTCAGAGTAGAAGTATCGGATGAAGAGCAGGCAGCACAGGAAAAGGCAATTTTGGAAAAAGGTACATTCCTTTATTCCGGTGAAACCAACAACGGTTTTTATCCCAGTGACATTGCATGGCTGACCTCTGCTGATAAAGCAGATGCAGTAGCAATTATTTATGCCTGTGATGATGTAACACATGGCGGCTGGGGCGTGTTAGGTTTAGCAGTAGATGGCGGAGCAGGCCAGCAGCAGATGGATATTGCTGCAATGTCAGATGCACCGGATAAAGAAAGACTTGTGCTTTATTCTGTAGAAGAAATTCTGACTCTTGCAGGTTGTGAAAACGCAAGCGATGTTAAGTCTTTTGCATTGGGCGCATGGAATGGTGGCCGTATTGCAGGTCTTTACTATCTGCCTCAGGCTGTTGCAGAGGAATTAACCACTTACCAGGCACAGGTTGCAGAAACAGAACAGCTCATTCATACATATACAGGTGAACTTTCCAATGAAAATGCCATTGAAAGTGCACAGGTAGTCTATGATTATTTACAGGAAATTTACGGTACAGCATGTCTGACCGGTCAGATGGAATCTACCTGGATGGGTTCCCCTGATTATGAAATGAATTATATTGAAGAGAATACCGGTAAACTGCCGGCTATCAGAGGTTTGGACTTTATGCATAACGATTTCCTGGGTTGCGCAACCAGAGCACAGGAATGGTGGGAACAGGGCGGTATCCCTACAATCTGCTGGCATACCGGTGCAGACTTTGCCAGTGCGTATGATGAAAGTAAAGCAGATGATATTAACTGGGAGGAAGCATTTGTACCCGGTTCTGAAACTTATAATTCCTTAATTGAAGGTATGGACCGTGCGGTACCTGCCCTGCAGAAGTTAGAAGATGAAGGTGTTCCCGTACTTTGGAGACCTTTCCACGAATTAGACGGTGGTTGGTTCTGGTGGAGTAAAGGCGGCAGCGACAATTTTGTAAAGCTGTGGCAGTTAATGTACAGTCGCTATACCGATTACTGGGGATTGGACAACTTAATCTGGGTATTTGGTTATTCAGGTAACGGTGGTGAAATGGATGCATGGTATCCCGGTGATGATTATGTGGATTTATTGGGTGCTGACAGCTATACCCCCGGTCCTAACACAAACTTATATGAAGAATGTGTATCAGTAGCACCTGAAGGAATGCCTATTATGTTCCATGAGTGCGGCACCATCCCTACAGAAGAAGAAATGACTTCTACCGGTACAAACTGGTTGTTCTTCATGGTATGGCATACAGACTATATTACGAATGAAGCAAATAATGACAAAGAATCCTTAAATGAAATTTACAACAGTGATTACTTTATTACTTTGGATGAATTACCTGCATTCAACTAAAGTGTGGACGTTGCTTGTTAATTGAATATAATAATTAAGCTTCCGGGAATTGTAAAGTTTCCGGAAGTTTTTTTGCATATAGTGTCAACAAGTGCTATAATATCGGTTAGGCAAATATCATGCCGGAAAGAAGGAACAATATGATAATCAGACGTGCAAAAGCCATTGATTTGGAAGGAATCAATAAATTGCTTTATCAGGTATGCATGGTGCACCATACCGGCAGACCGGATCTGTTCAGAGCCGGTGCAAAAAAATATACGGACAAGGAACTGTTAGTGATTATTGGAGATGATGAAAAACCTATATTTGTTGCGGTGGATGAACAGGATACCGTGTTGGGATATGCTTTTTGTGTTTTTCAAAAACCGGACGGAAAAGGAGCATTATGTCCCGTAAAGACATTATACATTGATGATTTGTGTGTAGATGAGACCCTGCGGGGACAACATATCGGTAAGAGCCTTTATGAAGAAGTACTTAGGTTTGCAAAAGAGCAGGGTTGCTATAATGTAACGCTGAATGTGTGGAGTTTAAACGAAAGTGCCATGAAGTTTTATGAGGCCTGTGGATTAAAGCCACAGAAAGTGGGTATGGAAGTAATACTGTAAGAAAGAGGAGAACCATGGACAATAAAGAGTTGGAATTTCAAAAAGTCAGAGCGTTCTTTGCAAAGGATAAATTTGCTACGGATGCAGGGGCAGTCATTGAAGAAATTGGGGAATATTATGCCAAGTGCAGTATGGAGTTGGATGAAAGGCATGTAAACGCCGTTGGCGGTATTATGGGCGGTGTCCATTTTGTGCTGGCGGATTTTGCCTTTGCAGTTGCTTCTAACTGGCAGAAGATGGGTTCGGTATCCTTGAATTCCAATATTGCGTTTTTGGGAGCCGTAAAAGGTAAGAAGCTGATTGCAGAAGCCCACTGTATCAAAGAAGGAAGAAGTACAAATTGTTACAAAATAGATATTACGGATGAACTGGGTACTCAGGTGGCAGTTGTAAATATTACCGGTTTCAGAAAAAATCAGGAAAGGTAAATGTGCGAGGACAGAGGTAAAAGTGATGAATAAAGCAGTGCAAACATTTGATTTTGATAAATACAATCAGGCATTATTACAGTTTATTGAAAAAAGTCCGGAAGCTTTTCACACAGTCAGCAGCATAAAAGATTTGCTTTTGCAGGCCGGATATGAAGAATTAAAAGAAGCGGATGGTTTTAATCTTGTGCCGGGCGGAAAGTATTTTGTTACCCGTAACAGTTCTTCTGTTGCGGCGTTTCAGCTTCCGAAGACAGGGGCCGGACTGCAGGAAATGGCAGACAGTATCAAAGGGTTTCATATCGTAGCTGCCCATAGTGATTCGCCCACTTTTAAGGTAAAAGAAAAGCCAGACATGAAGGTGGAAGAACAGTATATAAAATTAAATACGGAAAAGTATGGCGGTATGATTATGAGCACCTGGTTTGACAGACCGCTTTCCGTGGCGGGTCGCCTGGTGGTAAAGCAAAATGGCGCACTGGTTGAAGTGCCGGTTTATGTAGATAAGGATTTGCTGGTAATCCCCAATGTGGCAATTCATATGAACAGAGATATGAACAAAGGTATGGAATATAATGCACAGACGGATATGTTGCCTTTATTTGCTGCTTGCGAAAGCGAGATAGCTTTTATGAAAACTGTGGCTAAGGCTGCAGGGGTAAATGTAGAAGATATTCTGGCGCACGATTTATTTTTGTATGTAAGAGAAAAAGGACGTATGATCGGTGCAAAGGGAGAGTTCCTGTTATCCCCCAGACTGGATGATTTACAGTGCGCTTATGCAGGAATTGCGGCGATGACAGAAAGCACACCGGATGAGTATATAAATGTATGTGTAGTATTTGATAATGAAGAAGTAGGAAGCGGTACCAGACAGGGGGCAGACTCTACTTTTCTGGAAGATGTTTTGCTAAGAATTACGGAAGCACTTGGTAAATCCAAAGAGTGGTTCAGACAAAGAGTAAGTGAAAGCTTATTGATTTCAGCTGACAATGCCCATGCGGTGCATCCCAATCACCCTGAAAAGGCAGACCCCACAAACCGTCCTTATTTAAACGGTGGTATTGTAATTAAGTATCACGGTAGTCAGCGTTACACAACAGATGCGTTGACTGCGGCTAAGTTAAAGCTTTTATGTGAAGAAGCGTCTGTACCGGTACAGACCTACACAAACCGTTCTGATATTGCGGGCGGTTCCACGTTAGGGAATATATCTACCGCACATGTATCCATCCCTTCCGTAGACATTGGTATGCCCCAGCTGGCCATGCATTCCGCAGTAGAGACGGCAGGAAGTAAAGATACTGCCTATGCGGTAGCTCTGTTTAAAACATTTTTCAACAAATAAATGGTTTATCAGTAATTGTTGTAGTGAATCAAATCAAAAAGGACTCTTGCATGAAGGATAATTTATCGTGCAGGAGTCCTTTGTTTCTAATTTACGGGAAAATCATTGTTTTTTTGCATATTCTTCTTATATTCACTTGGAGTACAATTCACATATTTTTTAAACAGTTTATTGTAGTAGCTGGCACTGTTAAAGCCCACGGAGGATGCCAGGGCAGAGATGGATTTGGCAACTTCCTCTCCCCGGTTGATTTTGCGGGTAGATTCAAAAATACGAAACTTCATTAAATATTCAAAAGGCGTAACGCCCAGACACCGTTGGAAACAACGGCAACACTCACTTTTGCTTAAGTGTATGGAATCCGCAATTTCTTCCAAAGTCAGAGGTTCTGCATGATTTTTCTCAATAAATAAAATGGCCTGTTTTACGCGGGCGGAATCGGTAACAGACTGTGCGGAAAAGTGGGAAACTGCGTCGGAAACGGTTTCTGCATAGGGGAGTAACAGATTCCAAAGGCGACATAAAGCACTTTTAACTAAAAGTTCATAACCGAATTTTTTTTCTGTACAAAGCGTAAAAGCTTCTTTTACTACCTGATAAATTTCACTGGTTTCGGCATCGTTTTGTGAAAAAATCAGGCAATGTAAAAGACCGGATGAAAGAAGCGGTGTCAGATACTTTACCGACATGGTGGCATTGCCATAACCGAAAACGGCGGAAGGGTGAAATTTAAAAGCTTCTACAATACAATCCTCTGCGGCAACTGCTCGGAATGAATGAAGCCGGTTCTGATTGATGAAAAACCCTTCTCCGGGATTTAGTAAAAAAGATTTGTTGGACAATTTCAGATTAATCTGTCCGGATTTTACAATGGTAAATTCCACTTCTTCATGCCAGTGCCAGGAGAACATATACATATATCGTTCACTCAAGTTTATTGTATTGATACTAACAGGGAAGGAAGTATCCTCTGAGGAAGTGGGAAGAAAGAGCGACATATCCGGTCGTTCTTCAGGGCTTACCTGGTCATTATATTGCTGAGGCAGTCTACTTATTAATGCAGAGTCGGTCATAATGAGGGCTCCTTTTCGATGATGTAAAAATATATTGCGCTAATACCAGTTTATAATAGAATAATATTGCGGTCAATAGTGACATAGAATAGTAATAATGATTGATTGCGGAAGAATGTAAGTGGCTAATCAGAAATTTGAAAATATATTGAATCTTGCCTTGGAAACCTCGGAAGAAGTAAGGGAAAAAACTTTGAATTTAAATGTGGGGTTTGAAGAACGGAGCCGCACATGGGAATTGATTGTAAAGTATAACGGGAGTCTGGATATTTTAAAAGAACAGGGAGTTTTGGTGGAGGAATTGTTAGCGGGGTATGCAATATTGACTGTGCCGGAAATACTGGTAGATGAGGTGGCAGCTTATCCGCAAATTGAATATGTGGAAAAGCCAAAGAGACTGTTTTTTTCAGTAGAGAGAGGAAAAGAAGCATCCTGCATATTACCGGTTACTTTGCGATCTCCTTTTCTGGATGGGGAAGGAGTACTGATAGGTATTATTGATTCGGGAATAGATTATACCAATCAGAATTTCCGCCATAGGGATGGCAGCAGCAGAATTCAGTATTTGTGGGACCAGACACTGTCGCCCGGTAGTGTGGAAGGTGCAAATGCACCGGATGGATTTGTGGTAGGGACTGAGTTTAATAAGGAACAAATAGACAGAGCGTTGTCAGAAGGCGGCACAAATCCCATAAGGTTACTTCCCAGTGTGGATGTAAGCGGACACGGTACCGCCGTAGCAGGGATTGCAGTAGGGCAAAGTGCAGAATATGAGGGAGTTGCGATAGCCAGCGACTTATTGATAGTCAAGTTGGGAAGTCCCCGTGCAGATTCGTTCCCCAGAACTACAGAATTGATGCGAGCATTGACCTATTTAGTCAACAAAGCGCAACAAATGAATATGCCAATCGCAATTAATCTTAGTTTTGGGAATACTTACGGTTCTCATGACGGCACTTCATTGGTGGAACGGTTTTTGGATAATGCTGCAGAGGTGGGGCGTACTGTAATTTGTGTGGGAAGTGGTAATGAAGGAACTTCAGCAGGACATGTACAGGGAAATCTGCCTGAAAATGGTAATTTGCGGGAAACCCCTTTAAATAATGCACGGTTTGCTTTCGGGAACAATCGTATAAATGACAGACAGTTTGTTTCCGAAAATAATATTCCTACTGCATTCGTGGAACTGGCGGTAGCATCCTATGAGACGACTCTGAATGTACAATTGTGGAAAAATTATGCAGATACATACAGGGTCAGACTCCGCTCTCCGGGTGGAGAAGAACAGGTTTTGCCCATGAGTGGGAGCGGAAAAGTGACGGTGCGTATGGAACAGACGGATATACTGATTTACCTTGGAGAACCTACACCCTATGCAGTGACGCAGGAAATCTATTTTGATTTTATACCCACAGAAACCTATATCACCCCGGGGATCTGGACTTTTTATATCGAGGGGGTAAAGATTGTGACGGGACAATACTATTTTTATCTGCCCGGCCAGGCAGTGAGAAATCTGAGTACCCGTTTTTTTACACCCAGTCCGCAAATAACCCTGACGATTCCTTCCACGGCCCAGAAAACCATTACGGTAGGTGCATATGATGTTACATATGATGCGTATGCAGATTTTTCCGGCAGAGGGTATGTATATCCGGAAAGAACATTGGGGTTAGTGGCAGCAGGGATTATTAAGCCGGATATTGTAGCACCGGGAGTCGGTATTGTGGCACCGGATACATTTGGCGGATACGGACAGTTTACCGGTACTTCTTTTGCAACACCCTTTGTGACCGGTGCGGCAGCTCTTTTGATGCAGTGGGGAATTGTGCGGGGGAATGACCCCTTTTTATACGGAGAAAAAGTAAAGGCTTATCTGAGAAACGGTGCAAGACCTCTTAGAGGAGAGGAATATTATCCCAATGAACGGGTAGGGTTTGGGGCATTGTGTTTGGAAGACAGTATTCCTAATACAAATTAGGGTGAAATAAAGTAGTTGAAATGGGTACAAAAAACATGATATAAAAGAAGAGAAAAGTGCTTTGCAACCGCTATTTTATGCGGTTGCAACTGACGGTTGACAAATTGACGGGGCTGATTTCTGGTATGCAACCGCATAAAAATATACAATTTGTTTACCGGTTGAGACATACGCCGGAATAAAACAAGAGGTGAAAAAAATGATTTTAGCAGACAAGATTATTGCATTAAGAAAGAAGAACGGTTGGTCCCAGGAAGAACTGGCAGAGAAATTAAATGTAACCAGGCAGTCCGTATCGAAATGGGAAGGAGCACAGTCGGTACCGGATTTGGACCGGGTATTGCAGATGAGTCAGATTTTTGGCGTCAGTACAGATTATCTGTTAAAAGAAGAATTGGAAGAAGAACAGTATGCAGAAAGTACGGAAAGTAATGACGGGACAATGGCTCGCAGAGTAACCATGGAAGAAGCAAATACCTTTTTAAAAATGAAGGAAAATGCGGCACCGAAAATTGCACTGGGCGTTTCCTTGTGCATTTTAGCCCCTGTAACATTGTTTTTGTTAGATGCATTGGCAATAAGCGGTAAGGGTACGTTGTCAGTAGATGTGGCCGGCGGAATGGGATTGATTGTATTGATTTTATGTGTTGCGGTTGCAGTAGCGTTATTTATATTCAGTGGTGCAAAAAGTAAGGAGTATGCATTCTTAGAAACAGAGGTTTTTGAAACAGAATATGGAGTGACCGGAATGGTCAAAGAACGTCAGAAACAGTTTGCGGATAAATACACCCGCTGTAATGTGTTGGGAGTGTGCCTGTGTATTCTGGCGGCAATCCCTTTGTTTATGACAAATTTGATTCAGGAAAATGAATTAACGGATGCTTTGGCGATTTCTGCTTTACTTATTTTTGTAGCAACCGGCGTCAATCTGTTTGTTCGTGTGGGAATTCCTCAGGCTTCCATGCAGAAGCTTTTACAGGAAGGTGAATTTACGAAAACAAATAAGAGGAAACAGAAAAAGTGCGGATGGATTGCAACCGTATATTGGTTAATTGTGGTAGCGATTTTCTTAGGATATAGCTTTGCAACTGACGATTGGGGCAGAAGCTGGATTATCTGGCCTGTGGCAGGTATTCTTTATGCTGCACTTTGGGCAGTGGTCAGCTCTATTGTAAAGGATTGACCGGATTAGACGAAAACGGAAAGGCACGACATAAAATGAAAAAACTGGTTATCGGTATACTGGCACATGTAGATGCCGGCAAGACAACTTTATCGGAAGCTATGTTGTTCGAAAGCGGCAGCATCAGAAAAATGGGGCGGGTGGATAACGGCGATGCCTTTCTGGATACGGATTCCATGGAAAAAGAACGTGGGATTACCATTTTTTCCAAACAAGCGGTTTTTACTTATGAAGATGTGCAGATTACCTTGTTGGATACCCCCGGACATGTGGATTTTTCTGCGGAGATGGAACGTACCTTGCAGGTGCTTGACTACGCAGTACTGGTAATCAGCGGTGCGGACGGTGTACAGGGACATACGGAAACCCTTTGGCGGTTGCTTGACCGTTATGGGGTACCGGTGTTTTTGTTTATTAATAAGATGGACCAGCCGGACACAGATAAAGAGAAATTGTTGGTTGAACTGCAAAAGAAGCTGAGTGGGGGCTGTGTGGATTTTGGCAGTGGCGAGAATGAAAGCTTTTATGAAAACGTGGCGGTTACACAAGAGAGTCTTCTGGATGCTTTTTTAGAAAACGGAAGCATTGAAAAGCAAGAGATTTGCCGACTGATTCGGGAGCGGAAACTGTTTCCCTGCTATTTCGGGTCGGCACTTCGTAAAGAGGGTGTGGAGACTCTTTTACAGGGCTTACGTAGTTATGCAGTCAGCATATATGGAGAAGTGGAGAAGAATGCCGGGTTCGGTGCCAGAGTATTTAAAATAGCCAGAGATGCGCAGGGCAACCGGTTAACTTATTTGAAGGTGACAAGCGGAATTTTAAAAGCCCGCGATATGATAAAAGGAAAAAGTGTAGCAGAAGATACGGAAGAAAAAAATACGGAATGGTCAGAAAAAGTCAATCAGCTCCGTATTTATTCCGGAGAAAAGTTCGAATCCATTCCCGAAGCGGAAGCCGGTGTGGTGTGTGCGGTAACCGGACTGACACAGACCTACCCGGGACAGGGGTTGGGAGAAGAAAGCGAAGAGAAGATACCGGTTTTGGAACCGGTATTGACCTATCAGGTATTGTTGCCACCGGAGGTTTCAGCGCAGGTCATGCTGCCAAAACTGCGTGTTTTGGAAGAAGAGGAACCAAAACTTCATCTGGTGTGGGAAGAACACTTAAAAGAAATTCAGGTGCGTGTTATGGGAGAAGTGCAGCTGGAAATCCTGCAACGGATGATAAAAGACCGTTTTGGTGTTGTGGTAGAGTTTGGACAAGGCAGTGTGGTTTATAAAGAAACCATTGCAAAACCGGTTATCGGTGTAGGACATTTTGAACCTCTGCGCCACTATGCGGAAGTACATCTTCTGATGGAACCGGGTGAGCCGGGCAGTGGTCTGCAGTTTGCAACCCGATGTAGTGAAGATATTTTAAAGAAAAACTGGCAGAGGCTGATACTGACCCATTTGGAGGAAAGAGAACATAAAGGTGTGCTGATGAGAGCACCCATCACCGATATGAAGATTACGTTGATAGCAGGCAGGGCCCATTTAAAGCACACGGAGGGCGGAGACTTCAGACAGGCCACTTACCGTGCAGTGAGACAGGGACTTATGGAAGCGGAAAGTATACTGCTGGAACCCTACTATGCGTTTCGGTTGGAAGTGCCTGACAAAATGGTAGGACGGGCCATGACGGATATTGAGCGGATGTACGGAAAAGTGGAACTGCCCGTGCTGGAAGATGGGCGGGCCGTGCTTACCGGTCAGGCGCCTGCAAGTGCCATGAACGGTTACCAGAAAGAGGTTCTTGCTTATACACAGGGCAAGGGAAGTCTTTCCTGTGAACTGAAGGGATACTATCCCTGCCACAATACGGAAGAAGTGCTGGCAGAAAAGCATTATAATCCGGAAGAGGATATGCGTAATCCATCCGGTTCTGTGTTTTGTGCTCACGGTGCAGGTTTTGTGGTGCCCTGGTATGAGGTAAAGGACTATGCACATCTGGATACAGCGGGAATGTTGCAGGCCGGAGAAGAGGGGGAGACATTACAGGCAACACCTCTTTGGAAAGGGCATCAATTAGACGACAATGCACCGGAAGGAATTTTGCAGGAGAGAAAAGGCACCAATACCCAGACCGGTACTGCCCGTACGGAAGATATCGTACTGGGAACAGAGGAAATAGATGCCATTATAGAGAAAACCTTTTATGCCAACAGACAGTCTGAAAATACCGTTACAAAAGGATGGCAGAAAAAGAAACCCAAAGAAAATATAGCACCGGTAACCAGAAGTTTTGCGCCGGGGGTGAAAAAAGAAGCATATCTTTTGGTGGACGGCTACAATATCATCTTTGCCTGGGAAGAATTAAAGGAGATTGCAAGTGTGACCATTGATGGTGCCAGAGGGCGTCTTTTGGATATCCTGTGTGATTATCAGGCTACAAAAGGCATGCATCTGATTGTGGTTTTTGATGCATACCGCGTGCAGGGTCATGCTACGGAAATACTGGATTACCACAATATTCACGTGGTCTATACCAAAGAAGCAGAAACAGCGGACCGGTATATAGAAAAGTTTGCTCATGAAAACAGTAAAAAGTATGATGTAACGGTGGCAACTTCCGATGGGTTGGAGCAGATTATTATCAGAGGACAGGGATGTTTTCTTTTATCTGCCAGAGACCTTTTGGAGGAAGTGGAACGGGCCCGGATGAAAAACCGGGAAGAATATATTGATGTAAAAAAGGATAAGGACAGTAAAACCTATTTACTGGACGGCTTTAAACCGGAAGAGAAGATGTAGAAAAGAGATTGCAGTGTTTGGAT
>JAZNNL010000089.1:0-2776 GCA_045580245.1 Lachnospiraceae bacterium | reverse complement strand
GATACCGATTTGCTGACCGATTTGTACAATAAGATGGCAACGGAACGCAAAATAAAGGAATACCTTGCAACGCATCCCGATGAGATGGGAATGATGTTTGTGCTGGACATTGATAATTTTAAGAAAATCAATGATACCATGGGACATGCCTTTGGTGACGAGGTGCTGCGTACTATCGGTACCCATATCAGGGCTGAATTCAGGGCCACGGATATTGTGGGTAGAACAGGCGGAGATGAATTTACCATTTTCCTCTGCAATATGAAGGAAGAGGCTATCATCAAGTCGGAAGCCAAGCGTGTGGAGCAGTTCTTTAAGAATTTCCGGGCCGGTGAGTATGTAAAATATGCAACTACCGCAAGTATTGGTGTTTCTGTATATCCCAAAGACGGTAAAGATTTTACCGCGTTGTACAAAGCGGCAGATCAGGCTTTGTATGTCGCTAAGAAACGCGGAAAGAATCAATTAGCTTTCTATGGAGAGGAAAAAACGGAAGAAATTGTTCAATCTGTATAGTAAGTAATATATCTTTTGTTCAATTTGTTGCGGTTGTTTTGAAAAAAAGTGGTTTATAAGCAAAATTGACAATCCCCACTAAAATATTTGTGAAATAGTGGTATAGCCGAAAATGACTTTTTCAGCTATACTAAGTACTAGGTTAATTGATACGTAAGTATCTTTTTATAACGAAAGGAGTCATTGAAATGGCAAGTTTATCTTTAAAAAATGTATGTAAAGTATATCCTAACGGATTTGAAGCTGTAAAGAATTTCAATCTGGAAATCGCAGATCAGGAATTCATTATTTTCGTAGGTCCTTCCGGATGTGGTAAATCTACCACTCTTCGTATGATTGCTGGTTTGGAAGACATTTCCTCCGGTGAATTAAGAATCGGTGACAGAATTGTAAACGATGTAGAACCTAAGGACAGAGATATCGCAATGGTATTCCAGAACTACGCTCTGTATCCTCATATGTCCGTATACGACAATATGGCATTCGGTCTTAAGTTAAGAAAAGTTCCGAAGGATGAAATCGATAAAATGGTTAAGGATGCAGCTAAGATCCTCGACCTGACTGCATTACTTGACAGAAAGCCCAAGGCTCTTTCCGGTGGTCAGAGACAGCGTGTTGCTATGGGACGTGCAATCGTTCGTAATCCTAAGGTATTCCTGATGGACGAACCTCTTTCCAACTTGGATGCTAAGCTTCGTGTACAGATGCGTATCGAAATCGCTAAATTACACCAGAGATTAGGTACCACCATCATCTACGTTACCCATGACCAGACTGAAGCTATGACACTGGGTACCAGAATCGTAGTTATGAAGGATGGTATTGTTCAGCAGGTAGATACACCTCAGAACCTGTATGAGAAGCCTCAGAACCTCTTCGTAGCAGGTTTCATGGGATCTCCTCAGATGAACTTCTTAGATGCTACTGTAGAAGTTAACGGTGATGTTGCAAGCCTGAAGGTTGCTGGTCACAGCATTCCTCTTCCTCCTGCTAAGTCCAAGAAGCTTATCGACGGTGGTTATAATGAAAAGGTTGTTACATTCGGTATTCGTCCTGAAGACATTTATGATTCCGAAATGTATATTGAAGCTTTCCCTAACAGCGTATTTGAATCCACTATCAAGGTTTACGAATTACTTGGTGCAGAAGTTTACTTATACTTCGATATTGATGAGTTCCCTGTAACCGCAAGAGTAGATTCCCGTACAACTGCAAGACCTGGCGATGTTGTTAAGTTTGCTATGGACGTTGAGAAGATTCACGTATTTGATAAAGAAACCGAGCAGATTATTACTAACTAATAAGAAGCTGATAAGAGGGTGCATAAGCACCCTCTTTTTAAATCAGGTATGGCAATAAGAAAAGGGGACGCAAAATGATATCGAGTCAAATTATACAAACTTGTATAGATGAGTTGAAAACAATTACAAAGGTTGATTTATGTGTTTATGATACTAACGGTAGTTTGATTTCCGGTACGATGGATATGTCTGATGTAAGCAGTCAGCTGATTAGCGGATTTGTAGCTTCACCTGCGGACAGCCAGGTAATCGGAGCACATCACTTATTAAAAGTACTGGATGAAGGTGAATTGCTGTATGTATTAGTTGCCCGTGGGTTGAGTGATGATGTATATATGGTAGGAAAGATTGCCGTATGCCAGTTGCAGCATCTGATTGTAGCATATAAAGAGCGTTTCGACCGGAATAATTTTTTCCAGAATTTGATTTTGGATAATTTATTGCTGGTAGATATTTATAATCGTGCTAAGAAATTGCATATTGATGTGAATGTACCCAGGGCAGTATTTTTGGTGGAAACCAAAGCGGATAAAGATAGTTTTGTGGCTGAAATGCTCAAAGAGCTGTTTTCACCTCAAAGCGGAGATTATATTACCGCAGTGGATGAAACCAGCGTGATTTTGATTAAGTCACTGGAAGAAGGTTATACTGCAGAAACATTGGAAAAAACTGCACTAACTATTTTGGACATGTTAAATACTGAAGCTATGATGAGTGTAAAAGTAGCGTACGGAACAGTGGTGCAGGAATTGAAAGATGTATCCAAATCTTATAAAGAAGCAAAAATGGCACTGGATGTAGGAAAGATTTTCTACGTTGAAAAGAATGTGATTGCATACTCTACTTTGGGGATTGGCCGTCTGATTTATCAGTTGCCTGTTAACCTGTGCAGAATTTTCATTCAGGAAATATTCGGTGACAATATACCGGAAGAACTGGATGAAGAAATGTTAAGTACT
>JAZNNL010000088.1:0-8384 GCA_045580245.1 Lachnospiraceae bacterium | reverse complement strand
AACGGCACACTGGTGCTTTTAGATGTGATGAAAAAACATGGTGTAAAGAATATGATTTTTTCATCTTCCGCAACTGTTTACGGTACACCGGAACAGATTCCCGTTACGGAAGAAACCAAGAAAGGGGAATGTACCAATCCTTATGGCTGGACCAAATCCATGTTGGAACAGATTTTGTCCGATATTCAGAAGGCAGACAATGAGTGGAATATCATTCTGTTAAGATACTTCAACCCTATCGGTGCCCACAAGAGCGGAACCATCGGTGAAAATCCCAATGGTATTCCCAATAACCTGATGCCCTACATTACCCAGGTTGCTGTAGGCAAATTAAAAGAGCTGGGTGTATTTGGCGATGATTATCCTACACCTGACGGTACCTGCATCAGAGATTATATTCACGTATTGGATTTGGCAGACGGTCACGTAAAGGCACTGAAAAAGATTGAAGAGAAAGCAGGCCTTTGCCTCTATAACTTAGGAACCGGAAACGGTTACAGTGTACTGGATGTTATCAAAAACTTTGAAGCTGCAACCGGTATGAAAGTGCCTTACAGCATCAAACCCCGCAGAGCCGGAGATATTGCAGTCAACTATGCAGATGCTTCCAAGGCGTACGAAGAACTGGGCTGGAAGGCACAGTATGGTATTCTGGAAATGTGTGAAGATTCCTGGAGATGGCAGAGCAATAATCCTAACGGATATGATGTATAATTACGTGGCATAGTATAAGAAATAGGAATAATAAGAGGCTGTTGAAAACAGATAGATTTTGATGTTGGTAGGAAAAAGCTTTCCGGCGCAGACTTTTGGCGGACGTCGGTACTTAGCAAGAAGGCTTCTCGCAGAGAAGAATTCGAGCTTAGTACCGTTACGTTCGGCACAAGCGCAAGCGTGTCTGCAAGGAAACTTTTTCCATCCAATATTTTAAAACCATTTTGTTGCAACAGCCTCTTAATATTCCTATTTCTATACTATGCCACGTAATGATACATAAAGAGAAAGTGGCAGACGCTTCCTAACATACAGAAGATATGGAAGACTTCGTGGGAACCGAAGAATTTGTATTTTCCGTTGAATACTGTTAGCTTCAGGGCATAGATAACACCGCCTATGGTGTAGAGAACGCCGCCTGCGAAAAGCCACAGTAAACCTGCAAGGGGGAGTGCTGCAATTAAGTCACTGAATACCAACACGCATACCCAACCCATGGCAATGTAAACTAAAGAGGAAAACCATTTGGGGCAGGTTATCCATAGGGCATTAATCAGCATACCAACAATGGCGATACCCCATACAAGGGATAGTAAGGTGTAGCCTTCTTTGCCACCTAAGACAATCAGGCAAACCGGTGTGTAGGAACCTGCAATCAGTACAAAAATCATCATATGGTCGATTTTTCTGAAAAACCGCAATTGTTTCCCACTGACATTGACGGAGTGGTAAGTGGTACTGGCACCATATAAAAGTACCATACTGCACATGAAGATAAACATGGCAACAAAATGCCGTTCCCCTGATGTAACAGCGGCTTTTATTAACAAGGGTACTGCCGCGAAGACCGCTAACATCATACCTATAAAATGGGTTATGGCACTGCCCGGTTCCCTGATTGTAATTTGCATACGAAAGCCTCCTTGAATAAAGAAAATACAACACGTAGTATTTGAAACTACATGACAACATAATCATATTACACCTAGTGGTAAAAGGTGTCAAGGATAGGATTTGCATATTTTAATAAATTATACAAAAAAGAGGACCTCAGTCCTCTTCAATTACATGTATTTCCATATAGTCAAATTCGATTTGTTCCATAAAATTGTCCTGGGTAAAACGTGTCTTATCATGACGCTTGAAATCTTTAACAGTAGCATCCAGCCAGATGGGTTTGCCTAAATCGAATTCATAGCAGACACTGTCCAGTGCCCGGAATATTTTATGTGTGCGGGTGTCGTCGCTGTCATCTGCAATTACAGTATCTTTTAGCATTCGGTTGTCTTTAAAAATTTTGGCCCATAAGCGAAACATGGCAGGCTCCTTTGCATATAATGGAATAGGGATTTTGGTGCTTAGTTGGAAACTATGCTTATCATAGCAGAAAATAGCGGTATTGTCATGCTTTGACGGAAAGAAAATGATAAGAATTCTTAAAAATATGTTAAATAAGCGTATTTTGCACACAAAGGAATAAATTTATGTTATAATAAATACAAATAATATGCCGCCTGACAATGCGGTTGTGTTACTTAGTATCAGGGGATTTTTAAAGGAGAATTACATGGAAGTAAACAGTTACAAAGATGATGGCATCGGCAGCTGGAATGAAGTCAATCTGATTTACAAAGCGGCATTGATGCAGGTACAAACCAAGATGGAAATTCTAAATGATGAATTTCAGCATGTACATAGATACAATCCTATAGAGCATATCAAAGCACGTATCAAAACACCGGAAAGTATTGTAAAAAAGTTAAAGCGCGGTGGATATGAATCTACTATCGATAACATGGTAAAATACGTGAACGACATTGCCGGTATCCGTATTATTTGTTCCTTCACTTCCGACATTTACCGTATAGCGGAAATGATTGGGGAACAGAAGGATATTGAGATTCTTTCCGTAAAGGATTATATTACTTATCCCAAAGCCAGTGGATATAAGAGTTATCACATGTTGGTGTCCGTGCCTGTATATTTATCCGACAAAATGGTAGATACCAAAGTGGAGATTCAAATCAGAACGGTTGCCATGGATTTTTGGGCCAGCTTAGAGCATAAAATGCATTACAAATTTGAAGGGGATGCACCGGAACATATCAAAAACGAGTTGGTTGAATGTGCGAAGATGGTAGCGGATCTGGATGCCAGAATGTTAGCCATTAACGAAGAAATTTCTGAACTGGGTGGCAATGAAGAGGATTGGTAAAACGATAGTAAAAAGGAGTCTGTGAAAGCAGATTCCTTTTTTATACAATAGGCTCTCGAAGTGAAAACTATTGTCCGGATTATTTACTGTTGCAGTAAAACAACCCCTAAAATGAGGAGTGCCCCGATACGTTTCCGCATCGAGGCTATTATGAAAAAATTTATTTGTGTAATGAAAACATTACATTGGTGACTAATTATTTACTAAGGTTAGTATAACAACTAAATATGAACAAAATATGAACAAGATATGAAGAAAGGGTAAAATTTACAAAAAAGTAAAAAATGCAAATGCAAAATTGTGCATTTTTAACAAAAATAGAAAAAGTGTATAAAGGTTGTAATTTGTTTGGTAAAATGGTAAAATAAACATAGATTTTATAATATTATAGCGGTATCTTATTAATTATGAGAAAGTGGTAATGACTATGGCTGGAGGAAAGTGGATGGATACTTTTATGGACAAATTGGCGCAGCGTTTGAATGCCCAGGAAATGATTAAAGCAAATACCTCAGCGGAGGCAAAAGAAACAACCCGTTTAAAAGAGCAGAATGCAATGTACGAAGCATTGATGCAGAAGGTACAGGAAAATAGTGCACAGAGTGAAAGTGCTGTGTCTAAACTGGAACAGGGTGCAGCAAATATTGTGGAGAGTGCAGGTAAACTGGATCAGGGTGCTCTTAATATTACGGAAAGTGCCGGCAAAGTAGAGCAGGGCGCTTTAAAGGTATTTGAAAGTGCAGACAAAGTAGAACAGGGTGCTTTTAATGTAACGGAGAGTGCCGGTAAGGTAGAACAGGGTGCGTTAAAAGTATTTGAGAGTGCTGAAAAACTGGAACAGAATGCAGCACGTGTAGATGAGCTGATTAATGCAGCACTGGCCAAGGTGCAGGAGATTCAGCAGGGAGAGCAGAACACGGAAGAATTAAATGCACTGTTGGAAGAATTAAAACAGGTGCAGGAAGAGAAGTTTGAAAATCTCTCAGACCATGTACATAAAGAAAATGTGAAAGTATATCGTAATGTGCAGGCAGTAATTGTGGAAGAACTGGCAAAGAGTAACGAAGCATCTGCCAAGAAACTGGCTTCCACATCCAAAAAGGTAACATTTGTACTGGTGCTTTCACTGTTAACTATGCTGGTATCTGCAGCAGGACTGGCGTTCCAGATTCTGGTGTATTTAAATATTATCTAAATATTCAGTTAGTGAGAGAAAGTATATGGCAAAGCAGTTGTGGAAACCCGGTAACATGCTGTATCCCCTTCCGGTGGTTATGGTAAGTGTGGCCGGTACTAACGGAGAAAAGAATATTATTACCATTGCATGGGCAGGCACCATTTGCAGTGATCCGCCTATGGTATCCATTTCCGTGCGACCGGAGCGTTATTCCTACAAAATGATTAAGGAAACCGGAGAATTTGTAATTAATCTGACTACAAAGGAACTGGCTTATGCCACGGATTATTGTGGAGTTAAGAGCGGTCGCGATGTAGATAAATTTGCACAAATGAAGCTGACGCCCCTTCCCGGTGAAGTGGTAAAAGCACCATTGATTGCAGAGAGTCCGGTTAATATTGAGTGCCGTGTTACGGAAATAAAGCAATTGGGAACCCATGATATGTTTTTGGCAGAAGTGGTTGCAGTGCATGCGGATGAAAAATATATGGATGAAAAAAACAAGTTTCATCTGGAAAAAGCAGAACCCATTGTATATTCCCATGGTGCATATCTTGCCACAGGAGAACAGTTGGGTACTTTTGGCTACAGTGTAAAGAAGAAATAAAAAAGCAGGGTAGTTTATGGGAAAATACATAAACTGCCCTGTTAGTGTTTGGGAGGTTTGGGGTCAGTCAGTAAACTGCCTCTAACCACAGAGCCGGAACCGTATTTGGAGCGAATGGAGTCTAATGCGGCATCCAGCTTTTTTTGTTTATCGGTTTTTGGTGCTTCCTGTACCATGTCAAAAAGCGAAAGCTGTACCGGTTCTTTGTCTGAGACCAGTTTGGAGGTGCGAAGACCTAAAAGCCGGATGGGAGAATGGTCCCACAGGGCATCGAAAAGTGTTAAGGCGGTTTGATAAATCACATCCGTAGAGGAAGAAGGAACCGGTAACGTAGTCTGGTGGGAAACAGCCTGAAAGGAACTGTATTTAATTTCCGTACATACCAATCCTGCAGCTTCCCCGGATTCCCGCAGACTGTGGCTTACAGATTCCGCAAGAGCCAGGAGTATTTTACCGGCTTCGGTCCGGTCGGTTACATCATGACTTAATGTGGTAGAATTGCCTACTCCTTTTCGTTTCACCGGTTCTGATATCACTTCGGATGTATCGATGCCGTTGGCATACTGCCACAGAAGAATCCCGTGGCTTTTTAAATGGGAGGCTATGATTTCCGGATTGGCCTTTGCCAAATCGCCAATGGTCAGTATTTCCAGTTTTCGGAGGGTATCAACACTGGCATGACCGCACATAAATAAAGATGTAATGGGAAGCGGCCACAGTTTCTCTTTGATTTCATGGGAAAACAGTGTGTGCACCAGGTTGGGTTTCTTAAAATCAGAGGCCATTTTGGCAAGCACTTTTTTATCGGAAATACCGATGTTAACGGTAAAACCGAATTTTTGATAAATGGCATCTTTTATTTGTGTGGCAGCTTCTAAGGGAGAGGCGTACAAATGAGAAACGGTAGTAAAATTCATATAACATTCATCGATGCTGGCCTGTTCCAAATCGGGGCAGATGGTATGCAGATATTGCATCAGTGCCCGGCTGCGTTTTTCATACATGGTATGGTCAGGAGAGGCCATGGTTAAGTTAGGGCATTTGCGGACTGCATTCACAACCGGCTCCCCGGTTACAATTCCATAAGCCTTTGCCGGTACGGATTTTGCCAATACCACACCGTGACGACGGCTGATATCACCACCGATAATAGAGGGGATAAGGCGTAAATCCACAGTATCTCCCAAAGAAAGGCGTTCTAAAGCGGTCCAGCTTAAAAAAGCGGAATTGACATCAATATGAAATATAATTTGTTCCATGACTTCCCGCCTTTCTTTTTGGTGAATGGATTTGAAAAATCCAATGGTTCCATTGTCTGTTGCTATTATTATATCCTCATAAATAGTGGCTTTACAACTAAAAAAATAATTGATAAAATGGAGATGTTAATTGTTACAAAAATGTGAACTGAAAAACGGATAGATTGTTTTATAATTGAAATAGATACGAAACAGGAAAATACGATGTTAAAATTTATTACAAAGCACTATAAACGATTAAGATATACATATATAAAGCTGGCTGGGGGCATACTGTTTGTAGCAGCTCTCTTTTTGCCGTCTTATGTGAAGTGGGAGCCCTGTGAGGAGAACACCTTCACCGTTTATTTAAATGACCAAAGTGTGGGCACCGTCACCGATGTGGAAAGAGCGGAAGAACTATTGCAGGAAACCAGAAGAGAATTGGTTTCACAATCCGACGAACTGGTATTTATTGATGTAGAGATGCATACCACGGGAGAAGCACTGCTTTGGGGAAAAGTGGACCCGGAAGAAGAGGTCAAAGCCAATATGCAGGCAGTGTTACAGGCAAATATCAAAGAAACAGTACAGCGTTCCTATGTTTTAAAAGTGAACAATTATATGGTTAACCTAAGTAGTATGGAAGAAGTACAGGCTTTGTTACAGTCTGCGGTAGACAAGTATGATACAGAAGATAAGTATGAAGTACAGCTGGTGCATGAAGAAGGAAGAGAGTTTAACGTTCTGACTGCACAGATTGTAGATACGTCTCAACAGGACGAACAAGAGATGCAGGGAACCATGCCGGAAATGAAGGGCGGTGTGGAAGCTGCACTGGACAATATGTTTATCGATGTGGAACCTGTGGGCGAAAAAGGCTTTGAAGATTATGAGCTGGGCATGATAGACATGGATTTTGCAGAAGAAGTAGAAATTGTGGAAGCCTATGTTGCCACTTCACAACTGACTTCTTTAGAACAGGCTACGGAAGAAGTCATTAAAGAACAGGAAGTCAATTCCATTTATGAAGTTGTGTCCGGTGATACCTTGTCAGAGATTGCCATTAAAGTGAATATTCCCATGGATGAACTGGTAGCCATGAATGATTCCCTGGAAAGTGTCAATTCTACGTTGCGTGTAGGACAGGAACTGATTATTACCATTCCGGAGCCGGAGCTTTCCGTAGAGCGCAGAGAAGAGGTTTACTACGAAGAGATTTATGACGCAGAGATTATTTACGTAGATAATGATAGCTGGTATACCACACAGACAAAGACTTTACAGGAGCCGTCCGCAGGCTTTAGAAGGGTAGTGGCAATCGTATCTTATTGTAACGATACGGAAACAGGACGAGTGATTATTAAAGAAGAAGTGGTAATGGAAGCGGTACCTAAGATTGTAGAGCGTGGTACTAAGATTCCGCCCACGTATATTAAACCGATTTCCGGTGGTCGTTTATCCTCCCAGTTTGGTAAGAGACCCAGACCTACGGCAGGGGCAAGTACCTACCATAAGGGTGTAGACTGGGCAACCCCTACCGGTACTACGGTTGTGGCTTCCTGCGGCGGTACGGTTATCAAAGCAGGCTGGGGTAGCGGTTACGGATACGTGGTATATATCCGTCATGAAGACGGCCGTGAAACCAGATATGCACACCTTAGTAAGGTGTTGGTATCTGTGGGACAAACAGTTGTACAGGGACAAAAAATTGCACTTAGCGGTAATACCGGTGTAAGTAGCGGACCTCATGTGCATTTTGAAATACTGATTAACGGCAAGCAGGTAAATCCGTTATTATATCTGGAATAAAAATGCGAACAAGTATTCGTGTTTACAAAATACTATAATCGTTATATAATGGTAAATAATGAAGATTTTCTTAAGATATAACTTTCAGGGGTGAAAAGTTATTTGGAAAAGGGGAAATATTGAAAGAAAGTGGCCGGAAGGCCTTGACGTGTAGTATTCACGGATAGAGGTGAAAAGATGGAACAATACGCAATCAAAGGCGGAAATCCATTAGTCGGTGAAGTTGAAATAGGAGGCGCTAAAAATGCGGCGCTTCCTATTATTGCGGCTTCCGTTATGACAGATGATACAGTACACATTGACAATATGCCGGATGTGCGGGATACCAATGTATTATTGGATGCCATGAAAGAAATTGGTGTACTGGTAAAGAGGGACGGACGACACAAAGCAACCATCAATGCTTCCCAGATTAAAAATCTGGTAGTGGATGGAGACAGTATTCGTAAAATCAGAGCTTCCTATTATTTGTTGGGAGCCTTGCTTGCAAAATATAAAAACGTGGAAGTGGCATTACCCGGAGGCTGTGATATCGGTTGTCGTGCCATTGACCAGCATTTGAAGGGATTTCGCGCATTGGGCGCGGATATCCGCATTGAATACGGTTTGATTAAGGCACAT
>JAZNNL010000087.1:0-2029 GCA_045580245.1 Lachnospiraceae bacterium | reverse complement strand
TGCTACCGCATAAATCTTTTTCAAGGGCCTCCTGCAGGGTAAGGAATTCTCCCAAGGTAACATGCAGCCCCTTGCTTCTTAAGCTATGAAAAAATTTTAAAAACATAGTATATCCCCGGTCTATAATTGGTTTGCATTGTGACGGACGGTTTCCAAATCTTCATCCTTTTTAACCACTACACCGATAAACGGTAAGGTACTCTTAATTTTATCTGCGGAAATACCGCCAATCTGCAATGCATTAATCCAGTCAATCAGCTCGGATGTACTGGGTTTTTTACGGATATCACGGATATTCCGGATATTATAGAATACCTCCATTGCATTCTTCAGAAGTTTCTCCTCCACATCAGGGAAATGTACTTTTACAATCTCCTCCATCAACTCAGGTGAGGGGAAATCAATATAATGGAATATACAACGACGCAGGAACGCATCAGGCAATTCCTTTTCCGCATTGGAAGTAATGATTACAATGGGTCTGTGCTTTGCCTTCACTGTTCTTTTGGTTTCGTTAATGTAAAATTCCATCTGGTCAAGTTCCCACAACAGGTCATTGGGGAACTCTAAATCCGCCTTGTCAATTTCATCAATGAGCAGCACTACCTGTTCATCACTGTCAAACGCCTCTCCCAGTTTACCCAGTTTGATATAACGGGAAATATCGTCTACACCCTCTTCCCCAAACTGTCCGTCATAGAGACGCTGGATGGTATCATATACGTAGAGACCTTCCTGGGCTTTGGTAGTGGATTTGATATTCCAGATAATCAGTTTCTTACCTAAAGACTTTGCTACTGCTTCCGCTAACATGGTCTTACCGGTACCCGGTTCTCCCTTTATCAAAAGGGGCTTTTTTAAGGCAATTGCCACGTTCACACTTGCCATCAGTTCTTCGCTTGCTACGTATTCACTGCTTCCGGTAAAGCCGGACTGCTTTAATTCTTCGCTCATATTTCCTCACATTCTGCCACTAGGGCGTGTATACTCACTATCTTCCTTTCAAATCCCTGTTTCTTCATCAGACGTAAAAGCTTGAAAAACAGTTACTATCATGTTACGATATTTTAAGTATAAAAGCAAGAAAAGAGTACAAGTCTTTTCACAAATATGATATGCATATTTTTCTGTAAACAGTCATTTTCGGATACTCAGAAAGGATAAGGATTCCTATGATAAAAGATACTTTTGTGAAAAATGAATGTAATATCTCCTTTGAAGTTTTCCCTCCTAAAAAGGATGCAGATTTTGATTCAGCCTATGACACATTAAATGCATTGAGCACCCTGCAACCTGATTTTATCAGTGTAACTTACGGTGCAGGCGGAAGTAAATCTAAAAAAACCATTGAAATTGCATCCTACATACAAAACACGCTTCACATTGAAGCATTGGCACACCTGACCTGCGTAGGTTCTAAGAAAGCAGATATTCTCTCCATTGCTTCTCAATTACAAGAACAAAACATATCTCAAGTACTTGCTCTGCGTGGGGACCGTCCAAAAGACATGTCTGATGAACAGTTTGCTTCCAGAGAGTTTGCACATGCCAGCGATTTAATTACCTTTTTGAAAACGGAAACCAATTTAAGCTGTGCCGGTGCATGCTACCCTGAAAAACATTTTGAATGTTTCAGTAAAGAAACGGATTTATTACATCTTAAACTTAAGCAGGATGCCGGTGCCGATTTCTTTATCAGCCAATTATTCTTTGATAACGACTATTTTTATGATTTTAGGGAGCGTGCTGCCAAAAAAGGAATTACCGTTCCTCTTTTAGCAGGGATTATGCCTGTTACTTCTGCCACCCAGCTTGGCACTACCGTATCCCTTTCCGGCTCCTCCATACCAAAAGCTTTTTCCGACTTAATTGCCACTTACGGTGACAATCCGGAAGATATGCGAAAAGCCGGTATTGACTATGCTATCCGCCAGATTCTGGACTTAAAGGCAAACGGCGTAGACGGTATTCATATCTATACTATGAATAAGCCTAAGATGGCAGCTGAGATTGTGAATAGTATCCGGTA
>JAZNNL010000086.1:0-12692 GCA_045580245.1 Lachnospiraceae bacterium | reverse complement strand
AAACTGAAGAAAATAATTAACGGTACGTCAATCAGCATATTACCGATTGATGAAGTCAGTATCTGTTTAAAGGAACCATGCACCTGAAACGCATAACGGTAATTCTCCCAACCCACCGGGTCTAACACATATCCGCCGTTCACCGTATCAATCGTTAACTCATTAAAAGAGAACTGTGCGGTTAAAAACAAGGATCTGACATAAAAGATAATAAATCCCACAACCCAGGGTAATACGAACAGGATACCTGTCATGCCCCTTTTCTGGAGAAGAGTCAGTTTTTTTCTGTTTTTCATTTAAATCCCCTCCATTCTGTAAGACATTGCAGGAATACTTACACCGTCTGCATTCTGTGTCTTATCACTGTAGTTAATGTAAATGATTACGCCATTGTCGTAAGTCACTTTTCTTACATCATTATCCATAATTTCATGGTCAATGATTTGAGAACCGGATACATACTTCAGTGCTTCATTCACCTGACCGTAAACTCTAACGGCTTCTTCTTTCCAGGTTTCATATGTGGTTGCATAGAATCTGTTCATACCGGTATTTTTCATCAGGCTGGACTCTTCCCATGTAAATACATAGTGAGGAGCTGCACCTGCTTCAATTGCCTGTAAAATGGTTAATGTCATATCTTCAGAATCATCATAGTTTAATAATTCTGTAGAATAAGGAATACATCCGTGAATAATCATTTCGTACAGGGGAATACTTTCATCCACAATAAGGTACTCATTATGTGTAATGGGTGCATTGATAATATCGGTAGCATATCCAAATGCATATGCATTGGAAGCATCTAACATCATCTTCTTTTCTGTTGCTTCAAGAACATCAAACTGTCCCAACACTACATCCAGTGCTTCTTCTCTGGTAACCACATTGGTACGTTTCTTATCGGAATGTAAGTAATCTGCCAAGTCACGTAAAGAGATACCCTCTACGTCGATTTTCTGAATTTTCTTTGCAAATTTCTCTACATATCTGGGAAGATATTTAGGAGAAAGCAAATCGTACTGGGGTTCTAAATAACCAAGACCGGAAGTAGCTCTTAAGGTGGTAGGATTTACCAGACCAAAGCTTGCTACGTATCCCGCCCCGTAATAACGGGAGCCTTCCGTACCGTAGTTAAAACCGTCATCTGCAAAGGTTACCTGCTGGAATGCAACGTCCACATACAGTCTGCCGTTATTTGCTGTTAATGTTCTCTGTAAGTCTTCCAAATCGGATTTGCCGCCCAGACCCCAGGTAACATTAATTTTGTCAGCCGCATCATGGTAGTAACCACCATTAAACCAGCCCTGTAAATTCATAACCTGATTGGTAATGCCGTTTGCTTCCAAATCCTCGGAGATCATAGCAGCTTCTTCAAACTCTGTCATGGCAAAGGTACGTAAGTACTGCACACCTAAGAAGTGAGAAGTTTCTTTTACGCCGGCAATTACATCATAGTAGAACGGAATATTTCCATCTGATGCCATGGGTGTTAACACACCTTCTGCAATCAGTTTTTCCCTGTAATAATTTGCCAGACCCGCATATCCGGTATACTCATCATTTAAGAAGGTATAGCGGACCTCCATATTCATATCATACAACTCTTCTTCCAATATGTAAATATCCTGTGTTGCATTACCGAACATACGAAGGTTATCCACATTTCTTAATACAAAGGTAGGATATAAATAATTGTACTCATTGTACACACCGGAAATACCGGCTGTATACAGTGCAGAGGTTGCACCGTCTTCCACAGTCAGAAGTAAGGTTCTGTCCTCACGGCAGATACCTGCAATGGGAAGTTTTGCATCTGTAACATTCTCGGTAAGGTTATAGTTTGCCGCCATGGGGTCAATACCGTAAATGTACTGGGAATAAGATGCTGCAGTCAGTTTTTCGTTATTGAAGTTAATCAGGGAACCGGAACCGTTAGGCACTACCATGTAGCCCTCTTCACTGCTGTGTCCTGCACCCATGTAACGAAGTAACTGGATACGTGCTACTGAACCATTACCATATTCCTTAATGCCGCAGGCAGGAATGGAAACGGTAATGGAATCACCGTCCAGACGGTATTCCAAAGGAATTTCAAAGGAAATGCCGTCAGAACCATCATTAGCCTTTAACTCACCCACTCTGTAGATATAACGGATACCGTTTTCAATACTTTCATAGGTCATCTGTCCTCTTTCTACTGAATAAGAGTAAGAATCATAAGTAGCTGACTTTACGTCTTCATTATAGTAGGTTAAGATAAATGCTGATCTTAAGTAATTTAAATTACTCTTATTTGCTATCTGATCATTTTCAAGGTTCTCAGGATTTGAGTAGGTAATAGAACCATCTCTCTTGTCGTAAATTGCAATGTAACCGGTTTTGGTATCGGTATACAATTTCAAGATGTCATTTTCTGCTATCAAATCCATACCCTTTACTTCTTTACCGGAATCCGATAAAGGAGCATAGGCTGTGCCGGTCTCGTATTCATAGGAAGTTAAGTAGTCTTCATATTTATCATAGAGTACATAGTGGAATACATAGTACAACAGATAAATAATTGCTGCGGCTGCTGCAATTCCTGCAAGACAAAGCACAATCTTTTTTGTCAGGCTCATAGGCCGTTTCATTTTCTTATTTTCAGAAGATTTCATGCTCTGCCTCCTAGACTCTGAATACTATCTCTGTATATATACTGTGGAAGAAGTTATAAACCATACCTAAAAGGTTACTCAACAGTAATAACAGGAATACAATAATAAACATTGCAACAAAGGTTAAGAACAGTGTGATTAAAGTCTTACCTAAGGTATAGTTATGAACCTGCATAATACCAATTAACATCATAATCAGGCCATATGCAATACCCACACCAATCAGGATACCATAAAATGCCTGTTCATCATCTGCAATAAACTGGCTGATTATGGTAGCTACAACCAATACAACACTAATAGGAACAGTTCCGTAACCTACTGCAATCGCAATGTCTTTTAATCGTCCTTCCCCGTTCATCAAACAGGTAATGGACCAGTTACTGACGCAAATTAACAGGTAGAAAGCCAATACACCGATTAACTCGAACAAACTGTCAACGCCTCTGGGATCCAAATCGTTTACCACAAAGCTGGCAAGCAATCTGTTCGCAGAAAAGCAGATGGAAAAAATCATTACCAATACCACTGCGATAGGAACGCTACCTCTGTCTCTGTGACGGATCCAATAGTATCCGTCCATGGGATGGGTAATCGTATATAACAGATATTTCCATTTTTCTTTTGAGAAATATTTACTCATCCTGAGCGCCCCCTTTCTTTCTTTTCTTTACCTGCTTAAATACAAGCCATGCAACAATCAAAACAGCTGCGCCGGTCAGTAAGTAGCTGGCATTTTCTATTAACATTTCGTTACGGTAACGGCGGAATGCAACAGAAAAATAATCTCTGTTCATACCTAATTCCAGGTATTTCATCGCCTGTACATAATCGCCTGCAGTCAGATAAGCTTTACCGATACCGGTATTTGCCAGTTCGTTGTTCTCATCCAATTCCAGTACTCTCTGCCACAGGGCAACTGCCTGGGTTTCATCGCCGTCATATCTGAGGGATACTGCTTCGTTAATCAAACGTCCGTACTCTGTTTCCTGGAAAGTAATAATCTGGCCTCTGGTTGCATCTAAAACCACCAGTCTGCCACCGATATCTTCAATGGCAACCGGCATGGAGAAAGTTCCTTCCTGGGTACCACGTCCGCCAAAGATATAAAGGAGGTTTCCTTCATGGTCATAAGTAAAGACACGACCTCTCTTACGGTCCAGACAGGAATAAATACCGTTTTCTCTGTAAACAACGTCTACAAACTGGGACGGTCCGGAAAATTCAGTGGTTCCGTCAATCAGAAGGTCACCGCCTACATTTCCGTTTTCACCTTTCTTGATAACGTCTTCCCCTCGGGGATTTAATCGTCTTACACCTTGAATACCATTAGGATCAATATTGGATGCATAAACAAAACCGTCAGGGTCAATATCAATACCTGTAAATTCGGTAGGAATAAACAACTGCTGTTTGGAACGTTCTTCCTTGGTTGCCAGTCTCTTCCAGAATTTATCCCAGAGACTGATTTCTACCTCGATGGTACCGAAGAAGCTGGAAAACTGACCATCACTTTCAAATACCATGATACCTTCAAACATGTTCTGTGCGATAACATACATTCTGTCTGCATAGTCAACCGCAATTTTTAAAGGTACAAACACATAACCATCCTCTAAACTTTCAGATTCAGGATTTTCAACGATTTTTACCAAAGTACCGTCTTTTTCCAACACAACGATACGTCTGTTCTGGGAATCCGCAATGTAAACCTGACCTGCTTCGGATACACAAACACCGTAAGGCTGTTTAAAGGTATCTTCTGTTCCGTTGTTATCGAAAGTGGTAATCACATTTACTACTTCATCCATTTTGTTGTTTAATACAACAATACGGTTATTACCGGTGTCGGCAACATAAATATTGCCGTCATCCGCCTGGCAAAGATCCTGAGGGTTTGCAAATTTCCCCAGATTCTCACCGTTATAAGTTAAGTCGATTCCCTGAATGGAACCGGCAGGCACGTAAGGTGCCGGTGTATAGTGGATATACTCCCTATAGTCATAATTGTATGTATCATACGGCAGAGTAGAGGAGGCATATACACTCTCTCCGCTAAACAAAAACAGTGTGAACACCGCTAAGCAGAGGGATATGATTTTTCTTGGCTGAATGAATCTTTTCATCTCCGTTTTCTCCTCTCATCAATCTTTCATACCGGATGAAGTCATGGTTTCCAGAATATTTCTCTGGCAAATCAGGAAGAAAGTAATCGGCACTGCTGCAATAATGAAGGTAACTGCCGCTGCCGCACCTGCTCTTGCCATACCACCTGCGGAAATCTGCTGTAAAGAATACTGCAGGGGCTTTAACTGTTCATCACGAAGGAATGTACTTCCTGTATTACCCCACATCTGCTGGAACTGGAAAATAGCCAGTGTCAACCATGCGGGTTTTACGTTGGGCATTACGATTTTCCAGAAAGTCTGCCACTCACTTGCACCATCCAGTCTGGCTGATTCCATAAGGGAATCCGGTAACTGCTCCATAAACTGTTTCATAAGGTAAAGACCCATACCAAAGCTACATGCGGGTAAAATCAATGCCCAGTAAGTATTGTTGATATGCAGCCATGAAATAATCATGTACTGGGGGGTCTGGGTTACTGTCCAGTGGAACATCATGGAAAGGACTACCATCTGGAACAGTGTATTCTTACCGGGGAAATTGTGTTTAGCAAGGGGATACGCTGCAAGGGATGCAATAATAACGTGACCCACCATACCGCCACCGGTAATGATAATTGTGTTTAAGATATATCTGGAGAAAGGTACCCAGGAATCGCTCATCGCTGTGAACAAATCTGAGAAGTTTTCCAGAGTAGGGTTTCTTACAAAAATCTTAGGCGGGAACTGGTATAATTCGTCCAAAGGCTTTAATGCGTTGTTTACAACCATTACCAAAGGTAAAATCATTGCCACACCACAAATTGCCATCAGTACAAACAATAAGGTGTTACCTGCCATGGAACGGTTCAGTTTCTTCTCCTTCGGTTTGAAGAATCTGCGTTTTTTGTAGGGTTTTAAATAATCTTTTTGTTTAGCCATTATTCTCCAACCCTCCTTAATAATTTCTGTACAAGCATGTTACTGCCCACCATTAACAGGAACAGTACTGTTGCGATTGCGGAAGCATAACCCATTTCGAAACGAACGGTACCGTAGTCCAAAAGGTGGGTAACTACGGTTGCACCGGAGTAGTTAACGGAAGGGTTACCTGCCAGCTGGATAGATACGTCGGAAATTGCGAATGCCTGTGTAATCTGCATAACCGCACCGAACATCAACTGGGGTTTCATTGCAGGAAGGGTTACATACCAAAGTTCCTGCCAACGGTTCTTAACACCGTCAAGTGCTGCTGCTTCATACAGGGATTTATCAACTGTCTGTAAACCTGCGATGAAGGAAAGGAAACCGGTACCCAAGCTTAACCAAAGCTGTACTACAATCAGGAAAGGAAGAACGTACTGTTCTGTCTTCATCCAAACGATTGCTTCGTCTAAGATACCCAGTTTCATCAGGATACCGTTCAAGTAACCGTAACGGTCACCGGAAAGAATCAGGGTCCATACAACATATGCGTTACCACAGATACTGGGTGCATAGAAAATCAATGTTAAGAACGCTCTGGTCCAACCCTTGAATTCGTTGATAATCCATGCAAAGAGCAGACACAGGAAATAACTTACAGGACCTGTTACAACTGCCAGTATCAAGGTGTTTTTTAATGATGTTAAGAAAATATCATCTTCGAGGAACAACTTAATGTAGTTTTTCCATCCGATAAATTCAGGCATTTCCAGCATGTTATAGTAAGTAAAACTGAAGAACACACTCATCAACACCGGAATTACAGTGAAGAAGAAAAACATTATAAAGTAAGGTGCCATCATAGCATAGCAAGCCTTATTTCTTTTAATCCGATAACCAAGGGTAGCCTGTTTCTTCGCAATATCCAAGGCTTCCTGGGATACTTTTACTTCGGATGTATTTCCGTTTTCAGCCATCTTTTTCCTCCTCCTACTCTTCGTCTGCGACGTCGAGTCCAAGTTCTTCGCGCTTGTAATCGATTTCGGCATTGATATAGATTACTTTATCCATCAGCTCTTCTCTGGGAAGTGCCGTGTCTGTTTCGGTTACTACCGTATAGAATGCATTGTATACGTTACGCCATGAATAGTAACCACCGGGTACCTGAGGAATACCCTTTACACATTCCATAGATTCTTTCAGTGCATTGAAGTCATCTACAGGCCAAGGCATATTCAGGAACGCTTCGTAGTTAGCGGTAGGTACACGGGCTGCACTACCCATCAGACCTTCCATTTCACGGCCGTAAGCTGTCTGGGTTTCTGCACTGGTCCACCATTTTACAAACTCCCAGCTTGCATCGGGATGTTCGGTGTCAGCCATAATCATACTAGCCAGACCGGTACTTGCCACTGAGTGGTCAACCGTACCGTTATCCTTTACGGTTCCGGGAATCTGGGTAAAGCTCCACAGACCTGCAATATCAGGTGCGGATACCGCAAAGTTATTGTAAGTTGTATAGTCAGAAATCATAATCGGACATTCACCGGTACGGAAACGTTCTTCTACACTGGTTTCTTTGTCCAGCTTATAATCTGTATAGTACTCACAGAAATCTTTAAATGTTGCTACCGCAATATCGGAATCCAATGCAGATGCAGTACCGTCTTCATTATAGTAGGAACCGCCGTTCTGATATAACATGGACGCAAACAACTGCTCATTTGCCAGCATACCGAATTCCATCTGGTTCTTTGCAAGAACTGTCATGGCAACCTTAACTTCATCCCATGTTTCAGGAACTTCCAGGCCGATTTCAGCCAGGATGTCCTTACGATAGAACATAACAGGGAAGGTAAGGGTTTCAGGCACACCGTAAACTGCACCTTCGTATGTAAACTGCAATGTTGCCGCTTCAGGGAAACGTGCCATTACTTCATCTACATCTTCAAACTGGCTCAAATCCAGAACCGCATTACGGATACCGTAGTTAACAGGGGTATCGTTACCGGTATTCAATACCGCACCGGCAATACCGTTTGTGTTTGCTACCTGGATAGCCACGTCAGGACCTTCACCAACCAAAGTTGCCTTTAATAAGGTAGACATATCTACCAGCTGTACGTTTACACCGATACCGGTTTCCGCAGTAAAGGTTTCATCGATAAGGGCTTTAATAACGTTCGCCTGGTCACGACCGGAACCAATCCAAAGGGTAATGGATTCGCCTGAACCGTCTTCGCTTACACTACCGATATTATTGTAATCAATAATGAAGGAATAATATAATCTCTGTAATTCAAATGCCGCACCTGCAAAGAAATTGTCATTTGCAACTTTTACATTCGTGTCAGGAGAATATACATGAATCTTATCCACCTGCAGAGGCTGACCGATTACCTGTGTAATCCAGGTACCCAGTGCTCTGACGTTAATCTTATAGGAACCGATGGTTCTTACAAAGTATTCTTCGTCTTCAATCAGCTCATCCAACTGGTCTAACATGGTTAAAAGAACAGTCTTCTTATCCGTATTGGGACCAGCTACCTCTTCTAACAGAGTCAGCGCCTGGCCAAGAGTTTCTCTGGCTTCCACAAGCTGTGCATTCAGACCGGGCAGGGTAGCTGCCAGCTGATAGTCACGGAATGTATCAGGGCTTACACCGGTTACCTTGATAACCTGTCTGTAAATATCATTGAGCTGCTGTACGGAGTCTTCCACAAGACCTACAATCTCAGAGAACTCACCTAACACAACCTCCATACGGATGGTGTGTTTACCTTCTTCTAAATAGAAACTGTATGCTTCACCATTTGCATCACAGAGTACATCTTCTCTCCATGACTGGTCATAGTCAAATGCGTATTCTGCCATTTCTGTAAAAGGTACTTCACCGTCAATCGTAATACGTCTGGAAACGTGAATACCTCTGGAGAAGTTCTGCTTATCATAAAGGGAAATATTGTAGTAACCTGTTTCAGGTACTTCAAATTCCCATTCAATCCACTGTCCTACCAGTCTCCAAGAATTGCCGCCGATAGAGTTGTTTAACAGCTCCTTGGGGCTTGCAGGAGAAATTGCAGGAGAAGACTGATCCTGCTGAGGATATAACATCTGGGAAGAAGTCTTGGTTGCATATTCCGCTTCAATGGTAATCAGATTGCCTACGGTATCAGCTGCACCACTTGCATCCCAGGCTGCTTTTACTTCTTCATAAGAAGCAACTTCACCTTCGCTGTCCAAAACCAGTTTGTTAATTAACATGGGCTCTTTTAAGGATACAACGGAAATGGTATGGTTACCTGCTTCCAAATATAAGGAAAGGGGTTCTGTTACATATCCGTCACTGTCGTAGCAGTATCTGCTCTGCCATTCGGGTGCTTCTATTGTCTTAGGCTTTACATCGTTACCCTGATTATCTTTTTCCCAGTCCTTAACCACTACGCCGTTTTCATCCACATGTGTGTTTTCCACGTAGTTAACCCAGACTCTGGGGAAAGTTAACAATGCCATTTCCTGGAAAGGAAGTTCTCCATCCACAAAAATACTTCTTTCGATATCAGAGTTCTTACCTTCTACAGGATAATATACAACGGAAAGATTATACAAACCGCTTTCCGGTACATCCACCTCAAACTCGATTAAGGAATCTTCACCGGTCAGCACACTGTCTCCGGCCATTCCTTCATAATCTGTATAAATTTCAGGAACTGCTGCCGCATCTCCTTCTTCATAACGCACATAATTGCCAGCCGGGATATCAATGCTTCCGTCCGGACGGTTCTTATCAGCGTACTGTGCTATATACTCCTTATAGCTGAGGATGGAATCATCAATATTGTAGGTACTGATAATTTCATCAAATTCTTCCATCAGCTTATCTGTCTTTGCGTAACTTTCCATCTGTGAAATAGGAAGCAAAGTTACTGTCATCACAACAGCAAGCATCAGGGACATGATTTTTTTACCGGTTTCCCTCCGTTTCATACTTCTACCTCTTTCTTTACTTATTTGATCCGCCGTAAAGCGGTGATAATATTCTTACTTATTTAAATTCCTTCCGGATCTTGTAGGTTTTCAAATCCGGCAAATCTTCCAGCGAAAGAACGTCTTCATCAGCATACGCTTTTTGTAACATCGTCTCTTCCGTGTACTGTTCACTCATACTGAATATCGCCGTATCCCTGGCCACGAACTCACCGCCCCAGGTACACCACATTCCCCACATGGCACCGTCCCGTTTGGCAAGCTCCGGATCAAAGATGCATCCGTTCTCCGTCAGGTACACCAGCTTGGTTTCATCCGTATAACCAATGGCTGCATCCAGATAGGCATTTACCTGGGAAGCGTATACCCTCTCACCGGGATATAAATCTTCACCGATGATATCTACATATTCATCACCCGGATACCATTCTGCGTCCTGTCCGTTCCAAACCCAGATCAGATTATCCAGCCCGTACTCATTGGTAAGTTTATCATATAATAATATGTAGAGTTGCTTGTAAGCTTCAGGTCCCGCAGCTCCCCACCAGAACCAGCCGCCGCTGGCTTCGTGTAAGGGTCTCCACAGAATCGGCACACCGTTTTCTTCTAATATAAGAAGCTGTTTGGCAATGGCATCTATATCCTGCATCAAAAGGTCATACCCCGCAGGGTCTTCCCCGTTCATAATCTTTGCCAAATCAATATTGGTGCTTTCTTTATAAAAGCCGCTCCACCATTCTTTTATCAAATATGGTGAAGGTGCGTTCCAATGCCAGCAGAAAGTAACTATGCCACCATTTTCCCAGAACTGAATTGCCAGCTCCGTTGCTCTTCCCTTAGCACCGTTTTCCACACGGGAAGGTGTATAATCACCAAAATCCAGTCCCAGCACCGCAGGTGTCTCACCCGTGGCTCCTTTAATAATCTGAAATTCTTTGCCGTTCATACCGGTATCGCAGTACTGGCCGGAAAGAATCTTCTCACCGTAAATATCACACAAATAACTGTATAAGCGCCTGGTTTCTTCAGAAGCATTGGGATTGCATAACGGTGTGGTTACATCGTAAATTCTTTCATCAATGGGCTGTGAAGTATATACCTTTAAACAATCCAGATATACCCAACCCCAATATTTGGAAAAGGTTACATCATGCTCTCCCGCTTCCAAATAAACACGCCTCAAATATGTATCCGTAAATTCATTTTCTTCAATCGCTACTCTGCCAAACTGTTCTCCGTCAATCAATACATAATTTTCTTTGTAACCGTTAATGGCAGCACTCACAAAATCCAAATCATAAAACCCGGCTTCGTCAATCGATATGTTAAAAGTACATGTATCCGAATCCGCCTCAAAGCCTTCCACATATCCTTCGCCGGAATACCCGCTTACGCCTGTTGCCACTTCCACGTTGCCGTTCGGGGTAGCGTTTTCTGCCTCATATGTATCGATTAACACCGGTTCGAATTCGCTTACGGCCGTTTCTGCATCCGTCCCGCCGCCGCAACCGGCAACCGACATGCCAAGCACAGCAGCCAAACCAACGCCTAATCCTATTTTACTTTTTTGCATAATAACCTCTGTTAATTAAAACGTTTCTATTATGAATTTTTCCCAAAAAAACCCGCTCTTTCGCGGTTAAGTAATTTTAACTTTGTTTAACTTGCGCATTTCTGCTCTATAATTTTACTATAATTAGCAATGAACTTCAACCGCTTTTATGCATTTTGTCATTTTAGCCAATATGTCTTTTGGCTTTTTGTGCATTTTTTCTTATTACACCGTTTCTCTTTTGTTTCTTTTGTACTAAATTATTTTTTTGAATTCCACCTACAATTCATACATCTTTTGTTTATCCCCCTTTTTGGCACATGCTTTAACCTCTGTTAACTTTATTTTTTTATTCTAAGCATTCATCATGCATCTTCCCACAGGCATAGTGGTATGCTATAATACAACAAACAACAATCTCAACTGTACATAAGGAGCAAAACATGACATCAAATTTATACAAACTAACCAACCCTTCCTCACAGGAAGAAACCGCCAGACTATATCAATTCTTATGTTCTTTAAGCGGAAAAGGCATTTTATCCGGTCAGCAGGAATGTCCCCAGGATAAAACCAATGGTGATGAGCTTTCTTATATCAAAAAGGTAAGCGGACATCTTCCTGCCGTATTGGGTTTAGACTATATAAACAATGACTTTGAAGGCGTAAACAAGCGGGCTGTTGCATGGTACAAGCAAGGCGGTATCGTTTCCATCTGCTGGCACTGGGGCATCCCTCCTTATGGTGTAGGATACCCGTCCAGTCAACAAAGCGTGGACTTAGAAGAACTTTTGAATCCCGACACTGCACTGCACCGGGGATTTCTGGACAACATGGACGTTGTGGCCAATGCATTAAAAGAACTCTGCGAAGCCGGTATCCCGGTTCTCTGGCGGCCTTTCCATGAATTTGACGGTGCATGGTTCTGGTGGGGCAAGGGCGGTCCCGAGGCCTTTAAATCCCTTTGGCGCATTATGTACGACCGCTTCACCAATTTGCATAAGCTCAACAACTTAATCTGGGTATTAGGCTACTCCGGTCAACAAAACGACGGCTGGTATCCCGGGGATGATGTGGTTGACTGTATCGGTGCGGATGCATACACGGACGGCATTCACGAAGAAATGTACAACTGGGTCCTGACGCAGACAGACAAGAAAATGCCCGTCTGCCACCACGAAAACGGTCCCATTCCCGAACCCGGACTTTTAGAAGCGAAGAATGTTAACTGGTGCTGGTTCTTAACCTGGCATACCATGCACATACATGAGCAAAACAGTGCTTCCTACATAAATTACGTATACAACCACCCTTACGTTATCACCCTGGAAAGTCTGCCGGAAGCATATTCTGCCTGCTTAGGCTTATGATGTCGTAAATTAATTGCGTACAAAAAATACAAATGGGTTGTAAAAAGTTTCTTTACAGACACGCTCCCGCTCCATGATAAACGCAGCGGTACTAAAC
>JAZNNL010000085.1:0-4935 GCA_045580245.1 Lachnospiraceae bacterium | reverse complement strand
CACAATCTCAATGGTATACTTTTCCCGTTCTGCAACCATGCGCTCTGCCCCAAGTTGTCTATCTGAATAGTCAAAAACGGTACACTTTGCACCCAGTTTTGCAAATACCGGCATTTGTTGTCCGCCACCGCTTGCAAGCCCCAGTATTTTCTTCCCTTTCAATTCGCCGAACCATTCCTGTGGAACGGTAATGCAAGGCGTCAGGTAGACACCAAAATTGTTTTCATCAACCTGCATGTATTCTTCATGGGTTATAGGTATTGACCATTCACAACCATTTTCAGCCCATAAATCCCAAGTTTTTGCATTTATCTCCGTATAATTCTTCATACTCAAACCTCCATAACACTCAACTATTTTTACTTCTATTCCAATTCCCTGCCTTTATATATTGCACGACCTGCAATACGGGTTTCTACCTCTCTAAATCCTGCTTCTACATATATTCTTTCCGCAGCATCTCCGGCAGGCCACAAATAACAAACATTCATTACGTTCTCGTTGCAGTACTCTGTGAAGCTGTTCATCAAAGTTCTACCCACACCAATATTCCTATATGCCTTTGCTACCAGAAGATAATCACCCCTGCATACACCGTCTGTAACATGTGCATATAACATCCCTACCGGCTCGTCCTGATACAACGCAACAAAAAACAAAGTGTTCTCATTGGCTAAAGCCCTTTTCGCCACTTCAATTTCCCATGGCTCATCCGCTTTTAAAAATATATCTTTATATGCTTCCTTCCATGTATTCACCCGCAAAACCTCAACTTCCGTATTCGGCAAAAGTCTATTCTTTTCTGCTAAAACCATGTATTTTTGTGGCTCAGTAAAAATAGCAAAACCATATTTAGAAAATAGTTCCTTATTCTCTTCAAAATATCCTTCCTCAGATATAGACTGATAAATAGACGGCTTAATCCCTTTTCCCCTGTAAAACGATGTAATATCCTCCAGTACTTCGCCTAAATCAGTTATTCTATTTTTATAAATCAGTGCATGGTTAGAATCATAGGAATCCTTATCTTCTTCATTGAAGAACAAAAATCCATAATCCCTCAATTCAAAAGATGTTATCAATTTGGGAAATAAGTCTTCTTCTCTATATATTTTTTCTAAAATACATTTGTCTATGGTTATCTTTTTTGTATTCAAGTTGATATCTCACTTTCTCTCTTAATTGTATTGCATTCTATACGCAAACATTATACTCTTACGTATTTGTTACGGACAAGTGTACACTTTGTTTTAAACAGTAAAATCCCCCTGTTATAATAACAGAGGGATTCTTTTACCTGTATAAAATCCGTTTAATCGTATCAATAGAAAGATAATACTCTTCTGAAAGTGCATGAATCGTTGCACCCTCATTTTTCTTCTTTCGGATTTCACTATTTCTTTGTTCAAGCATCTGCCTTGCTCCCGACTTAGAACCCCACGCTCTGCATGAAGGCTTTTCCGGCGGAATATATATAAGTCCGTCTCCTGTATAACTTCTGACTTCGTCTAAGAGTTTCTTCGGCAAAACTTCTTTTGCATTGATATATGACATTTTTCTCTCTCCCTATTATTTCGTCTTACTATAATAGAGTGCAGCATATATCAAGATATTAAGCGGCAATTCCGCTCTGTACATAGCCGCTTACTTCATGGTATAAGCTGCACAGAGCGTAGATGCTGAGACATTTTGTTTCCTTACTGACATTGGCATAACAACTCCCCCTTTATCTTTTGTAATTAATTTGAATATATTAAAGCATATTTTCTATTGAAAATCAACCAACTAGATAATAATACAAACCATACCACCGTTCATATCATTTACCACTTTTTGCATGGTTTCTTGCAATTTCATCTGGCTTTCGTCCCCAATCATGGCAATTTTGCCGGTAATTCCGTCACTTACAAGCTGTTCTACGGTTTTTCCGAAGATATTGGTTTCCCAGATACCGTCCTCATCATTGCCTGCTTCTGTAATATAACGGATTAAATCCTGTGCCTGTTGTTCTGTCCCCACAATAGGAGCAATTTCCGTTTCGATATTTGCCCGTATCATATGAATGGAGGGACTTTCTGCTTTGATTTTTACACCAAATTTGTTGCCATGCTTAATCAGTTCCGGTTTTGCAAGGGAAATCTCACTTCTCTCAGGAGTTACCACACCATATCCTTTGGCTCTGACACATCTGACTGCCTCTAATACCTTAGCATATTCTTTTTTCATGGCGGACATTTCTTTTAATTTTGAAATCAACTGATATTCTCCGCCAATCTCTTCACCAACCAGTTCGCTGAGCATTTCATAGTAGTATGCATTATCTACTTCCAACTGCATTTTTACACTACCGTCTGCCAAATTGATTCCGTCAATCTTGCAGCGCTTTATGTACTCACTGTCTAAAGGCATCTGACCGTCTATTTGAACATTACGCAAATCTTTAACTGTATCGATGTTCTTCATCAAATCTTTTACACATAGAATACAATCTTTTTTAATCCGATTGTCCATGGGAAGCATTTCTACCCACTTGGGCATAAAGAATTCCATTCTGGATACAGGAAATTCATAGAGCACCTGTTCCATAATCATATGGATATCTTCTTTCTTTAATTGCTCGCAGTTTACGGGAAGTACTTCTACCTGATATTTTTCACATAACTCCATAGCCAGTTGCTTGGTTTCTTCTGCCAGCGGTCTCTCAGAATTTAGTAAAACAATAAACGGCTTGTGCAGTTTCTTCAATGCATGAATGGTTTTCTGCTCCGCCTCCAAATAGCTGCTTCTGGGCAATTCTCCAAAGCTCGCATCTGTCAATACCACAATTCCAATAGTGGAATGATCATGGATTACTTTATCGGTGCCGATACCTGCCGCCTGGGTAAAAGGAATCTCTGTGTCGGACCATGGGGTCTTAACCATACGTTCCACATCCTCTTCCATATGACCGGTTGCACCGTCTACCATATATCCCACACAGTCAATTAATCGAATTTTGGCCTCCACATCCCCTCCCAGCATTACTTTTGCCGCTTCTTTGGGAATAAATTTAGGTTCTGTGGTGGTAATGGTTTTTCCTCCTGCACTTTGTGGCATTTCATCTTTTGCACGTTCTTTTTCATGTTCATCTTCCATAAAGGGCAGTACACAAACATCCATAAATCGCTTGATAAAAGTGGATTTGCCGGTTCTTACCGGACCAACAACCCCAATGTATATCTCTCCGCCCGTCCGCTGCCTGATATCTTTGTACAGGTCATAGGTGTTCATTGCAAAATTTTCCATAAAAAAACCTCCTGCATATACTGGTAAAATATATGTAAGAGGTTTTCAATACATACCGTATTTTATTGATTTTTATTAAGTTTTGATAAAATCACTTTTCAAAAAACTATTGCCTTTCTCTTTGTGCCCTCATCCATGCAAAATTGGCTTCATCACATTTATCAAAGGTACCGTCTTCCATAAAACGGGTATAATAATCGTCCCAAATGGATTTTAAGATTTTTTGGTAAGGTAACCAGTCCTCCGTCATCTCTTCCTTTGAGTAGTGCTGAATACAGTGTCCGTCAGGTTTGCTTTCCAGGAAACGGCCGCCTTTAGGGCGTTTTTCCATGGGTAAACTGCAACCGTCTTTTGTCAGGGCAATACACTCTCCGATAGCGTCCACACCGATAAAGGTATAGTTTTTATGGCGCATACGCAGGTAATACATGGGCCCCGTAGGTGCATAAAAGCAATCGATTGTGTAAAGATTTCCTTCCGCCGCTAAGAAGGAAAGGAGTTTTTCTTCTGCCAGACGAATGCGCTTGGGAAGGGATAAATCCTTAATTTGCCACTCAGTCAATGCTTTTATCATATCATCAGGGCAAAGACAACACCCTTTTTCCCTGCAACATCTGCCCTTGCAGAGTACACATTCATTTCCCGGTTCAAATCCGTTCATTATTTCATTACCACTCTCTTAAAGTTCTTCTTACCGCGTTTTACAACAATTCCTTCACCTGCGAAGGTTTCCGGTGTGTATACGGTTTTAATATCGGTTACTTTCTCATCAGAAACGGTTACACCGCCCTGTTCTACTGCACGTCTTGCTTCGGAACGGGATGCACACAGACCTGCTTTTACCAGTACACCCATAATATCGATGGTACCGTTTAAGAAATCTGCTTCCGTAATTTCTGCCTCAGGCATTTCAGCTGCGTTTCCGCCGGCAAACAATGCTCTAGCACTTTCCTGGGCTCTCTTTGCTTCTTCCTCACCGTGTACTAAATTGGTCAGTTCATATGCTAAGATTTCTTTTGCTTTGTTTAATTCAGCACCTTCCCACTTATCCATTTCATCAATCTGCTCTAAGGGTAAGAAGGTTAACATACGCAGACACTTTAATACATCCGCATCCGCTACGTTTCTCCAGTACTGGTAGAATTCGAAAGGTGTGGTCTTGTTAGGATCCAGCCATACAGCACCCTTCTGGGTTTTACCCATCTTCTTGCCTTCGGAATTTAATAATAAGGTAATGGTCATAGCGTAAGCATCTTTACCTAATTTTCTACGAATCAGTTCAGTACCGCCAAGCATGTTGCTCCACTGGTCGTCACCACCAAACTGCATATTGCAGCCGTATTTTTCGTACAGGCAAAGGAAGTCGTAGCTCTGCATAATCATGTAGTTAAACTCAAGGAAGCTTAATCCCTTTTCCATACGCTGCTTGTAACATTCTGCACTAAGCATACGGTTTACGGAGAAATGTGCTCCTACATCACGTAAGAATTCCACATAATTTAAATCCAGTAACCAGTCCGCATTGTTTACCATCATTGCCTTACCGTCAGAAAAGTCGATAAAACGGCTCATCTGCTGCTTAAAGCATTCACAGTTATGCTGAATGGTTTCTTTTGTCATCATGGTACGCATATCACTTCTGCCGGAAGG
>JAZNNL010000084.1:0-8043 GCA_045580245.1 Lachnospiraceae bacterium | reverse complement strand
GCACCAAAGCTGTCCACATCTGCAATACGATGTCCCATAATGATGACTTTGTCTTTACCTGCAATAATTTCTTTTAGTGCATGTGCCTTTACACGGGCCTTGACACGGGTATTTTTTTCTACCTGCTGGCTCTTGCCACCGTAATAGGTAACGCTGTCAGGAGTCTTAATAACCGCCTGGTCACCGCCACGGCCCAGTGCCAAATCGATTGCATTACGGGAGAATTCATAATTCTGTGCATAGGTAAGTCCATCCAGCCCCACACCGATACTGATGGTTACAGCCATCTCATTACCGATATTTACAGTCTTTACATCTTCCAATAATTCAAATCTGGATTCCTGAAGCTGCGTCACGGATTTCTTACGCATAATCACCAGATATTTATCTTTTTCAATTTTCTTGACAATACCATCCAATGCAGAAATATACTTGTTTACTTTTCTGTCAATCAATGCTGTCAGAAGAGAACGTCTTACTTCTTCTACACTTTCCAAAGCCTCTTCATAGTTATCCAGATACAAAAGACCTACCGCAAGACTCTGGTCGTCCACTTCCTGTAATGCAATATGTAAAGCCGTTTCATCAAACAAATACGCCGCAATCAAATAGCCGTTATAGCTGTCAGAATCAATCATATCACTGTTTTCCGCCATTTCTTTCAGTGATATTCTTTTAAATTTGGCAATGTATTCTTTACCGTCATATGTCAAATCATACTGGGTTGCTTCCACATTTTCATTGTCCGGCAGGCGGTCCCTGGTAATGGAAGGGAATAAAGATACAATGGATTTATTGAACCCCTTAGGCTGCTTAATTACCTCTTCAAAGGCCTGATTTGTCCATATCACTTTTCCGGTATCATCCAACAATGCATGGGGCAACTCCAGTTCACGAAGCAGATGTTTCTGAATCTGCCCATACTGGGTCGCAAAGCTGACCAATTCATTAATAATGATAGGCTTATTATAGAAATAAAGCCACAGTGTCACTGCAAAATAGAAAAGTGTAAAAAAGCTTAACAGTATTCCTGCGCGCAAATCCAATGCCAGCATACCTATATTGATTACCAGCAAAAGAACACCCAGATATATGGAAAACTGCAAATATGTTTTTATTCTTCCTTTAAGTTTAATTCTCTTTTTCATGTATGCCCCCACTATATAAATAAATATAAAGTTGCATGCCTTTCTTTTGTTACTGTACCGTTCCCCATTCGGCACAAACCTACATAGTATAGTATACCATTAATTCTAATATCTTGCCACAACATAATTTGTCGAATAACAAGGATTATTCATTTTTTCTATTTTACCATAGGCGACACCCACACACAATCTGCTACATTCTGTAAATTCATATACGAATAAATAAATTAAGGGATTGAAGAAAGCCCTAAAATAATATATGATATTAATATATATTACAAAGGAGGACATTTCTATGGACTACATAACTCATAACTACGAAGCTGCCGGAGTGGGTATTGTCATTATTATTATCGCCGGTATCGTTTCCCTACTGATTAGCATTGCACTTTTCTTCTTATTCCGTGCAATCACATGCTGGTATTTCAAAATTAACAAGTTATTAAAAGAACAGCAGAAAACCAATGCATATCTTGAAAGAATTGCCATGGCTGTAGAGCGTAATGCTTCCGTTCCGGCTTCTTTTGCCGCTACTCCCATTGTAAACAGTGCTCCCATGACACCACCTGTCGTACAGAGCATTCCGGTTCCCCAGCCTGCTCCTGCAGTACATAATGAACCGGTTCAGACACAGCCTGAAATTACCGTTGCATCCGAACCTGCTGAAAAAGTATGTGCCGGTTGTGGCGTTGTCCTTCCTGCAGATGCTTCTTTCTGCATACAGTGCGGCACTCCTGCAGGCGTACAATAAGTCTATAAGCCATATAAGTCGGATTTTCTTGTCTGATTATTCATTGCAAAAGATACAAAAAGACCAATCATCCCAAAGGATAATTGGTCTTTTACATTTACATGAATTACTTTCTTACTAAACCGTAATGAAATCGGAATTAGTCGCAAGTATAAGGCATAAGTGCAACGTGACGTGCTCTCTTGATAGCAACGGTAAGTGCTCTCTGATGTTTTGCACAATTGCCGGTGATTCTTCTGGGAAGAATCTTGCCTCTTTCAGATACGTATCTTTTTAACTTGTTTGTATCTTTGTAATCAATTACATTGTCCTTGCCACAAAATACACAAACTTTTTTTCTTCTGCGCATGCCGCCTTTTTTTCTCATAGGCGCATCTGCTTTGTCTGCTTTATTGAATGCCATGTCAGTGCCTCCATTCTTAAAAATTAATTAGTTAAACGGTAATTCTTCATCAATACCGTCCGGGATGTTCATAAAGCCATCACCTGCACCACTGGGTTCAGGTCTTGAATAGCTGTTTCCTCCCGCGTAACCACTGTTGTCTCCGCCGGAAGCATTCTTGCTCTCTGCAAATTCGATTTCGTCAACCATAATACGAACACTATAAACCATCTGGCCATCCTTATTCGTATAGTTGTCATTCTGAATATTGCCGCTTACCAGAATCTTGGTGCCTTTACGCAGATAACGTTCTACGAACTCTGCCTGGCGTCCAAAAGATGTACAGTTGAAAAAGTCTGCATCAGGCTGACCCTCTCTCTTGAATCTTCTGTCTACCGCAATAGAAAATCTTGCTACCGCTGTCTGGTTGCTTCCCTGAGAATATCTTACTTCAGGATCTCTGGTTAATCTGCCCATAAGAATTACTTTATTCATATTAAGTCCCTCCTCGGTATACCTGGGATCCTATTCCTTTTGGTATCATACGATACCGGGTGCGCATGCACCCCCGGATGCCCGGTATGCCTTTTACGCTTCGTCTTTTACAATTAAATATCTGATAACGTTGTCCATAATGCGGATACGGCTCTCGATTTCTGCGGGAGCTTTGGTATCAGCTTCGAACTTGATGAAATAATAGAAAGCTTCCTTCATCTTCTGAACTTCGTAAGCTAACTTTCTCTTACCCCATTCATCAACGTTGGTGATGTTTCCGCCGAATCTTTCAACCAGTGCTTTGCACTTGTCAACTACGGCTGCTCTTTCATCATCTTCGATTTTCGCACTTACAACAACTGTCATTTCATATTTGCTCATGCTTTTTACCTCCTTATGGTCTCTGGCCCCTATATATAGGAGCAAGGAATTATATATCACGGAGATTTATGATACCACATTATTCCGCGATTTTCAAGCCTTTTTGCGGATTTCTCTTACATTTTTTTCAACTAATTTGCGTGCAATCATAATCTGATGCTCACAACCAGCACATTTTAATCTAAAATCCGCTCCTATACGCAACACTTCCCACTCATGACTGCCACAGGGATGTTGTTTTTTCAATTTTACAATGTCTCCAACCTGAATATCCATGTTCTTTTTCCTCTATATTGCTTCTGCGTTCAGTCTTTATAGCGCCGTTACCAAGTTGAACTCTATCTTTACTACACTGCAGAGAACACCTCGCCGATACTTCCCTGGATTACCAAATCCGCCATATTATCTCTGGGGGTAGGTGCCTTATTTATCAATACCAGATATTTGCCACTAAAATAGTCAATCAACCCCGCCGCAGGATAAACCGCCAGGGAAGTTCCTCCAATAATCAGTAAATCTGCACTCCGAATCGCTTTGACCGATTCTCTTATGGTAGTATCGTCCAGACCCTCTTCATACAAGACCACATCGGGTTTTACAATACCGCCACATTCTTTACATAAAGGAACGCCTGTGGCCCCCTTTATATAATCCACATCATAAAAGGTCTTACAATCTTCACAGTAATTGCGAAGCACGCTACCGTGAAGTTCCCAAACCGCTTTATTTCCGGCTGCCTGATGTAAACCATCGATATTCTGGGTAATGACCGCTTTCAGTTTCCCCTGTGCTTCCCATTCTGCCAGTTTCCTATGCGCTGCATTGGGTTTCGCCTCTAAAAACAACATTTTATCCTTATAAAAACGATAAAACTCTTCCGTGTTCTGTCTGTAAAAGGTATGGCTTATAATAGTTTCCGGGGGATAATCATACTGCATATGATACAAACCGTCCACACTTCTGAAATCCGGGATACCGCTTTCAGTAGAAACACCGGCGCCACCAAAAAATACCATATTTTTGCTTTCTGTAATCATTTCCCTTAACCGGGAAATCTTTTCTTCATAGGTTTCCATACTCTGCGGCTCCTTTCCTCTACCTGTTATCCTGCATTTATTGCGTTTAGAGTAGCCTCAATATTTTGACCCACTCTTTTCACTTGTCAATTCAGATTCCCCACAAGAAAGTCCTTCATGATACCAAAGAATTCTCTCAACATATTGTTCGGCAAATATCCTATATGGGACCTTGCCGACAATCCATACACTTCCGCATATCCGGCAGCCTCCGCCAGATGTGTTGCGCGGAAAATATGAAAGTTATTACTTACAATTCCTACACTGTCATTTTCTGCATCTAAAAACTGCATACTAAAAGCTATATTTTCGCTGGTATCCGTCGAACGGCCTTCTTTGATAATACGCTCGGGTGCGATGCCTCTGCCCACCAGATAATCATACATACCTTGGGCTTCCGTATCAGGCTCATTACTTCCCTGCCCGCCGGATACTATAACCATGGTATCCTCATTGTCAATCAGATACTCATATGCCGCATCCAGTCGCATCTGTAATACGTAGCTGGGACCGCTTGGTTTCAGTTGTGCACCCAATACCACCAGATAATCCAAATCCGCAGGTGCCTTGGCAAAGAAGCCACTGATAATCATTCCTTCTACTACCACAAAAAGGGTTATTCCAACTGCCACACATGCATAAAAGGTTCTACTTATCCCTTTTGGCAGGGCAGAAATCAACTTATTTCCCCACTTAGCCCATAGAATACACGCAATGCCTATGGCACCCCAAATCAGGAAAAACTTAGTTCCGTATCCGCCTAACACAAAAAGTAATAAACAGTATAAAATGCATACAATCCCTATAATAATCAATAAGATATTCATTACTCTATTTTGCCTCTGCGTATGTCATCATAGCTTCTACAATTTCAGGATATACCCAGTTAACACCTTCTCTGTTTAAAAGACCAAAATTTTCTCCGCTACCGATAAAGGCATTATTATCCCACCAGCAACAAGTCATACCTCTTGCTCTTGCAGCTGCTATGTAATATGCCGCAAATTCAATTCTTGATTCTGTATTGTTATACTTATTTCGGGCACCAAATTCACCGATTACCACCGGGATTCCCTGACTTGTATACTTGGTATAAAGTTTATCCATGAATCCTACCATATTGGCAATATCCGACTTGCTTTCCAAAGTCCAGGTATCCGTTCCGCCTGCATCCAAGGCAAAATTATACGGTGTATATGCATGTACTGATAAAATAATTCTGTTTTCCACACTATCTTTGGGTAATTCAAAACCACTATTCATGGCTCCGTCAATAGATGCGCAATATCCGGGACACATCAGATACCGGGTTTCATTATATCCGCCGCTTGCACGAACCACATCCACAAAAGTCTGGTTATACACATTAATGTAGGCTATCGCTTCTTTACAATCTGCATTATTGGGATTGAGCCACCACTCACATTCATGTCCCACCAAACGCGGTTCATTCATGCCTTCAAAAATCAGATGTTCATCATACTCTTTGTATCTTTCTGCCAGCTGCGACCAAATTGCAGTCAAGTACGCCACCGACTGTTCTTCGTATTCTTCTGACGGATACAAAAACTCTGTATTATTGTCATGATGTACGTCAAGAATCACATACAAATCTCTGTCAATACACCAGTCTACTACTTCGTTGACTCTGTCCATCCAAGGTTCACTGATGGTATACTTATCATCCGTCAGATGATTATGCCATGACACCGGGATGCGCACCGTGTTGAATCCGGCTTCTTTTACCGCATCAATCATGGCCTCTGTGGTATATTCTCCATTCCAGGCCTTTTCATAATCCAGCTCATTCGTCAAATAAGTTGCATCAATGGCATCAAATGCATTACCAAGACTCCAACCGATTTTCATATCTTCTACAAACTGCATAGCTTCATTGTTCGGAAGTTCTTTTTGTTCCAAACTGATTTGAGGCACAGTAGAAGCATCGGTTCCGTCTCCCGCCACAGTTTCGTTTACATCCGTCCCGGCAGTTTCCGTATTAGGCGTAGTTTCATCAGCAGATATATCCGTTTTCCTTTTACCGCACGCAAAAACTCCGACTATTATAACTACAATTATTGCAATTAATGCAAAAAGCACATTTCTCTTTTTCATTATTTCATTATTTCCTTTTGAATAAATGTAACTACTTCTTCAGATGCTTTTTTATGGGAATCATATGTAGGATGATAGTCTACTACTACGCCGTTTTCCTGAATCTGTTCGCTTAACTTAAAAGCGTATACATTTCCATCACCTGTTTTTTCTTTATATAATGCAACTGTTTTTTCCACATAAGGACATAATTCCTGCCCCATTAATCCCAATACACATACAATTGCTGCTGTGGGATTATAGTTGCGTACAGTCCCTAAGAAGTTACAATATTCTTGTACATACTCCATACATCGTTCTTCATTATCGCGAGCATAAGATGTATCATTGGTTCCCAAATTGATAACTACAATATCCGGTCTAAATTTCGCAAAGTCCCACCCAATCTCTTTAGGTGCAATGTTTCCTTCAAAAACACCATATGAGTTACCAAGCTTAGTATAATAGGCAGGAACTAACTGATGTGCCACTTTTTCTCCATTATCCGTATAACCGGATATAATACCATGTCCCGAAAAGGAAACCATACTATAATCTGCGTCCAGTGCCTGTGCAGTCAAATACGCATAGGCTTTGGTTACATTCTCATTATGTGTAGAATATGTATCCTCTAAAGTACCGTCCACACCATACCCGCAAGTAATAGAATCACCGATAAACTCAATTTTTAAATTCTTTACTTCTGTAGGGGATATCACCGCACTCTCTTCGCAGCAAATCTCCTTAATACCCATTGTAGAATCAGAAGACTCTGAAAGTTTTATCAGTTTAATTACCGCTTCTGTTTCCACATCACTATCTATTACATTCACTTCTTTCATCGGACAATCCAAAACATCATCCACCACCAGATTATTATTTACATAGACTGCAAATCTCGCCTGATGTGTCTCTTCATTATAAATAGAATCGCTGCAAAGTAAAAAACTACACTTTTTCCCTTTAAAACAGAATTCAACACCGGTACCGGAAAAAGAAAACCATAAGGTACCATTTAATAAATAGGTTCTGCCGAGAAGTTTAACATTATCAGTTTTCATTTGCTTATCTCCTTTTATTTATCACTTAGTCCATTAATAATCTGTGAAATACATATAGACTTCTGCCTACGCATTGTTTCTTCCCCCTTATAACCACTTTTCAATTATATCATTCTATTTCAAAAAATGATACCCGATTTATTTAATAATTCCTTATTATATCCTTAAAAAACACAACAAAAAACCTCAGAGAAAATCTCTGAGGTTTTAAGAGGCGACAACCAGATTTGAACTGGTGATCAGGGTGTTGCAGACCCACGCCTTACCGCTTGGCTATGTCGCCGTGCTCCCCGAGTAGGGCTCGAACCTACAACCCCACGGTTAACAGCCGTGTGCTCTACCATTGAGCTATCGAGGATGACTCCAACGGGAATCGAACCCGTGTTACCGCCGTGAAAGGGCGATGTCTTAACCGCTTGACCATGGAGCCAAATACTTACATTAAATTATATGTAATATTATAAAAAATATACATAAGAAAAACCAATTTTGTACCTTCAAAACCGAACACTGCTTTCTATCTCTTCATCCGTTTCCCGTGGTGATTTCTCACCTCTCCTATCTGTTCAGGATAAGCCCTCGACCGATTAGTAAATGTCAGCTGAACACATTACTGTGCTTACACCTCATTCCTATCTACCTCATACTCTCTAAG
>JAZNNL010000083.1:0-2362 GCA_045580245.1 Lachnospiraceae bacterium | reverse complement strand
CCAATAGGCACCACACCAGCGGTTACGGAACACATGGTACACATTCATCTTCCATCCACATCCCTACGGGATGCGTCTGAAAGTTGAAGGACTCTCCCACGGGCTAAAAAGTGTCCACCGGACACTTTTTACACCAGTCTGCGGACTGGTGTCGGCCTTTATAATCCCGATACAGATTAAAAATCCAGTGACCACGGATGTGGTCACCGGATTTTTGGTCGGAGTGTAATTATAGGGTTTCGGAAAACCCAGTCATATCAACGTTTTTACGGTTGTCAACATGAGGTATTTATCGTTTAGATCATATATCCGCTAATACCATCCGACTTTCCGGCAAATCCTTTTGTAGTCTCATTGGTATTATCAAATTGCTCCTTGATTTGTTCATTTGCTTTTGCATCAAGGATTTTTACAAGTTTCAGATCTTCTTCCTTGACGCTAATTTCGGCAATATCGTCCTTTTCTCCACACTGAGGAAAATTAACCAGCCAGTATCCTTCTACACATTTTGGATAGCAGATCCAGCCAAACATACCCTTGTGAACACCATCTCGTGCGTACTTTTCTTTTTCTACGATTACTTGTACATTATCCATTTCCTGCATTTTACTTACCTCCGTAGGGCGTAGTCAGTCTAAGTTTTCCGTTCGGTTCTACCATCCAGCCAGTGATGAAGGAAACATCACCTGTTCCGTCTTTTCGTGGAATCGTTACACGAATACTAATTCTTTGACCATTCCAGTTTAATCTACCCAGGGTGTAATCACCTGCGATATACTGCTCCCTTGCTTGCCGTTCGATTTCTGCCTGCAACCATCGTGCATCTTCTACAGTATATCCCCATTCAATAAAGAGTTTCTCTTTGTTGTGTGTTTGAAAACCATTTGTGTTAAACAGATATGGATCGAATTTTCTGTAGTCGCTGTATGTAGATGCATTCATTAAAACTACGAGATAATCAATTGCTTCCAATCTGCAATGACATTTTTCGTGCTGGGGGCAAAGCGGTGCGTTATCCCATGCGAACCAACATCCATCTAACTGGAGGCACTCTAGGCAATGAAATATCCCAGCAGGCTCGTGCACCCATTTCACCCATTGTGGTGTATCATCTGTTTTTTGAACCAATAATATACCTGTACATCTTTTATTGTACATTCTATTCCTCTCCTATGCAAGTAGTAAGAACAAAGTATTCTTCTACAAGTAGGGAGAAATAAGCAAAAAGTTGCACTCGAATGTGCAACTTCTCACAAATAATTATAAAAATGGGTAAACCCTATAAGGATTTACCCATGGTCGGAGTGTCGGGATTCGAACCCGAGGCCTCTTGGACCCGAACCAAGCGCGATACCAAACTTCGCCACACCCCGTTAGCCAAGTTATTATAATGAATCCTTACCCGCTTGTCAAGTACTGACTGGGGATTTTTAGAATATTCGTCTTTCAGGGGCATAGGCTATACCGGAGGGATGTACATGAGCTATCGCATCGTATATGAAAAGAAAAAACACCCATGGGAGCATCCGAAACGCTTCAAAGCAGGCTTGCTGGCGGCGGTTCTGATCTGCGCCGTTCTGGTCGCCTTTGGCTTCCTTGGAATGGAGAAACTACAGTTTCTTCTGCCCGGTGATCCTGCTGTTACGGCTGCGGCCCTTGAAAATATGGCAGATTCTCTGCAAAATGGGCAGGAATTTTCAGATGCTGTTCTGACCTTCTGTCGGGAGGTTTTGCAAAATGCAGCAGTTTCACAGTAGGATCCGGCTGACAGTAACCGCAGGACTTTGCGTTTTGCTGTCCCTGCTGATTCTGACTCTGCCGCTGCAGTGGATCTTGGCTGCGATCATTGCCGCATTGTTTCACGAATTGTGTCATATGATTGCAGTGATTCTTTGCGGCGGCAAAATATCCGGGCTGGGGCTACGGCAAAGTGGTGCGGTTATGACGACTCAGACGATGACTGCGGGCAGAGAAGTGGTATGTACTTTGGCAGGTCCCATCGGAAGCCTGCTTCTTTTGCTGTTTGTTCACTATTTGCCGAGAATCGCTTTTTGCGCTGCAGTACACGGGATCTATAATTTACTGCCGCTGTCCCATCTGGATGGCGGCAAAGTGCTGCGAAGCGCGCTTCGCATTGCCTTTCCTGCCAAAGCCGGAAAAATATGCAGCCTCGTGCAAAACTGTTGCCTGACTTTGATTTGGCTTCTGGCGATATATCTTGCCATATTCTGCAGCCTTGGTTGCATTCCGATCCTCTTTGCGCTGAGTTTGAGGCATGCCGCAAAAAAAGACCTTGCAAACATGGTCTGAAACGGGTACAATAACAGAGATTATGACAAAGGGGTACGGCTATGACCGAATT
>JAZNNL010000082.1:0-3543 GCA_045580245.1 Lachnospiraceae bacterium | reverse complement strand
ATGAAAGTGGTTATGGTGCCGGACCAGACCCAGCCGGATGAGATGCTTAGAGAGAAACTGTATGCCTGTATAGAGAGTCTTACGGAGTTACCGGGGGTGGTAAAAATATGTTAGACATTTTAATTGTAGAAGACAACAAAGAAATCGCAACGCTGCTTTGTGATTTTTTGAGAAAAGAAAATTATGTGGTCAGTGTGGCGGATACCGGAGAGAAAGCCATGACTCTTTATGAGAAGTACGGGGCAAAATTGATTGTGCTGGATATTATGCTTCCCGGTATGGATGGTTTTGCGGTATGCTCCAAAATCCGTGAGAGTTCCAATACCCATATTCTGGTTGCCAGTGCCAAAACAGCCAAAGAAGATAAATTAAAAGGATTGAATCTGGGAGCGGACGATTATATTGAAAAGCCTTATGATATCGATATTTTACTGGCAAAGATTAAAGGCATTTTTAAGAGGAAGTATGCCCAGGAAGAAATCGTGGAAGGAAAGCTTAAGCTGAATACCGTGAATCATACCCTTTATGTGGATGGAAAAGCGGTTGATGTAACGGAGAAAGAATTCGAAGTTTTGAAACTTTTGATTGAAAACAAGGGTGTCACCCTAAAGAAAGAGTATATTTTTAATACCATCTGGGGGAGTGACAGTGATTCGGAATTGCAGACGTTGACGGTTCACATTAAGTGGCTTCGGGAAAAGATAGAAGAGGACCCCAAAAAGCCAAAACATATTATGACCGAGTGGGGAGTAGGATACAGATTTGAGTAAATATAAGGTATTTGTGATTTGGATTTTCATAGTAGAGATATTGTTGATATTGTTGTGTAACTTTGTTTACATAAAGGAACATGGGAATGCTGCCCACAGATTGTACCGGGTAGAAGCAAAGAGAGTGGTCACGCAGATTACGGAGCAGAATATGACGGATGAAGAGATTGCAGCCATGGATCTTTCAGAGTATGCCTCCATTCTCCGTGTCAGTGGGTTTCAGACAAACGAAATCTGTAACAATGACTATGTGGTAGAAGAAATAAACGGCAGTCTCTATCGGATTGAGTATCGCACAACACAAAAGTATGATGCACTGTTTTACATGAACGGTATCATGCTTGGCATGATGGCAGTTACAGGCGCAGTATTGCTTTATGTCTATCAAAAGGTGTTAAAGCCCTTCCGCTCCATGAGTAATTTGTCGCTGGAACTGGCAAAAGGTAATTTGAGTACACCTGTGAAAGAAGAAAAAAGCAAGTTGTTCGGTAAATTTCTTTGGGGCATGGACATGCTTCGTGAGAAGTTGGAAGACAACAAAGAAAAAGAACTGGAATTTCAAAAAGACAGAAAAACGCTGATCCTTTCTTTGTCCCATGATATTAAAACGCCGCTTGCCTCCATTGACCTGTATGCGAAAGCATTGTCGGAGAATCTGTATGATTCACGGGAGAAAAAGGATGAGGCACTGCAGGGCATCACCAGAAATGTGAAAGAAATTAAAAAATATGTGGATGAAATTGTGACCGCATCCAGAGAAGATTTCTTAAATCTGGAAGTGGTGGAAAGTGAATTTTATCTGTCAGAAGTTATCAAAGCAACAGAGGTGTTTTATCGGGATAAACTTTCTGTGCTCCATACGGATTTTGTGGTGGAAGCATTTTCGGACTGTTTGTTAAAGGGCGATAAAAACAGACTGATTGAAGTATTGCAAAATATGATGGAAAATGCCATTAAGTACGGTGACGGACAAAATATCAGAATTTCCTATGAGGACGAGGAAGACTGCAAACTGATTACGGTGGAAAACTCCGGTTGCAGTTTAAAAGAGGAAGAATTACCTAACCTTTTCGATTCTTTTTATCGGGGCAGTAACAGCCACGGTATCAAAGGAAACGGCCTGGGATTGTACATATGCAGGAATCTGATGCGCAAAATGGATGGTGAAGTTTTTGCGCAGATACAAGGGGATACGTTTTGTGTTACAGCGGTGGTGCGAAAGGCATAAAGAAAGTGTAAGATAAACACAACTTTGGGAAGGAAACAAATATGAATCATATTGAACGCAGGGATTGTAGAAGTGGTAAAAGAACTGTTGGGTAAGTCCGAAGGTGCATTTATCAATCCGCCTTTTTATTGTGATTACGGTACCCATATTGAAGTGGGAAAGAATTTTTTTGCCAATTATAACTGTACCATTATAGATGTAGCAAAAGTAAAAATCGGTGACAACTGTCAGATGGCACCCAACGTGGCAATTTATACCGCAGGCCATCCGGTGTATCCGTCCACACGGAACTCTGCCTATGAGTATGGCAAAGAGATTACCATTGGGGATAACGTGTGGATTGGCGGCAACACTGTAATTTGTCCCGGCGTACACATCGGAAATAACGTAGTTATCGGCGCAGGAAGCGTAGTGACTAAAGACATTCCCGACTGGTGCATCGCAGTGGGCAATCCCTGCAGGGTGCAGAGAATGATTACCGAAGCAGACCGCCGTAAACTCTACAAAGACGAAGAAATTGACGATGAAGCCTGGGCAGATATTGTGGCAAGAGGATTTGGGGAGTAAAGGTATTTAGGTTTTTAATATAAAAATATTGATAGAAATACATCATGAGGGTATTCCGAATTATTAAATATTATTGGGATACGCTCTTTTTCTTTTTACATAGTTTTCAACTTTATAGTTGAAATCAAAGGAAGGTACAACTATAATATCAGTTATCTAAGAATAATAGATTTTCAGTTTAATCGTGGCGTTCGCCAAAGATTTCAAACAAAGACAACTAAATATGAAGGAGTGTATATGAAGAATATATGCATGCAAGAGGAATTGGATTTTTATAATCTTGACAGAAAATGGAATGATTATGTAGGTGTCCAAAAAGAAGTGTTAAAAGTGCTTCGAAGTGCAAACTATTTTGCAGATAGTGAAATAACAAATAAAGCAACAGGAATGGATATCAAAATAAATGCTAAAGGTATAAAGGAAACTTTAGGAAGTGGAAATAGGTTTCAGTCGTTGCCTAAAAGGATGAAACAATACAAAATCGCAATCTTGCGTCATTTGAAGTGGATTATTGAAAATGCAGAATTACTGGCTGATGATGTGGAGAATATTCATCAAGAGAACGGATATATGTTTGCCTATTTAAAGTCTGAAATTATGATAGACGGAAAAATTCTTTGTGTTAGAATTACTATTAAAAAGAAGATTACAACTAATTGGTTTTGGATTCATCATATAGATGAACACAAAAAAGTTCCAAATTACTCGACCCATCCAAAGGATGGAATTAAAAGAGATTCGGAACTTTTAACTAAAAAATAGCACGAAAAAGGTAGTCTGTCAATGCCATGATTGCTACATTCGAAAAACAGTCCTTTTTCGCATTTAAGGATTATTTAATAATTTCTCCGCTATGATTGCTTCATAAGAAAAAACACGAAGCAAAATAGTACGGGAAAGGAGTACATACATGTTATTTAGAATCTTAAAAAATGACTTAAAAAGAAAAAAGACCATGAACCTGATACTGTTTCTGTT
>JAZNNL010000081.1:0-12524 GCA_045580245.1 Lachnospiraceae bacterium | reverse complement strand
CAATTTAAATATCTTATTACGAACTTAATTTATCTAAATAACGATTGAAAAATCACTCATATCATGCTACAATGTCTCCATAGAATTCCTCTGCTATTTGGAGGAAGCCATATGAGAAACAAGAAAACCTTAAAAGAACTTACCTTGAAGGACAATTTTATGTTTGGGGCAGTTATGAGCGATGAAAATAACTGCCGCAGACTTTTGGAACTGATTTTGCAATTCCCCATCGAAAGAGAGGAAGGGAAAGCGGAAGGTTTGGGACTCGCAATTATGGAATTGTTGTCCGAGCTGGGCGCTGTGCCGGAAGCAGTTTCATCTAAAATCATGCAGGAAACAGACATAGAAGTACTAAAACGTTGGCACAAGCTGGCAGCCAAGTCCGGTTCCATGGAACAGTTTATGGAAAACATGTAACCATTTCAAAGGATATGTAGTCTTACATATGCACAGGTATTCAAAGATCCTACAAGCAATCAGGCCTTGTAGGATTGTCACAGTTAATCATGCCGATTCAGGCAAATTATCAAGCAAGCGCAGAGGAATTCTATTTATTTTACAGAAAATATGTCTTATAATAAAAGTGCATCTATTTGTGGGGATTAAAGGGAATGAAATCCGGTCGCATAAGCAGTTGCAGGCTTTATTTGTATACAAAAAATACATAAATAGGGAGAAAAACTATGGAAGAAACCATGATTGCTTTTATTATATGGGCTGTTATCAGTTGCTTTTTTATCGGAATGGGTCTTTATGATATCTTTTCCAAAAAAGAAGTGCCTTTCGGATTCTGGGCAAATGCCAAGACGTTGCCTATGGAGGATGTAAAAGGCTATAACCGGGCTGTGGGTATCCTATGGATAGTCTATGGTGTGGCACTTATGCTTTTGGGGCTACCGCTGTTACAGGGACAAAACTCCGCAGGCATTTTGATTAGTGTATTAGGAACTATGTTTATCTCTATTGTGGCAATGGCGGTGTATGTGGTAGTGATAGAGAACAAATACCGGAAGAAGTAGTGTCGAATTTGATATTGCAGATATACAAATATGTAATATTGCGGAGGTATCCAGAATGAATGCGGATATTGTTACAAAAAGTATAATACTTAATAGAAAATTGAATAAATTTCTTCTACTCAAGAGAGAAAAAAAAGATTCTGTCGGTGCAAATACTTGGGAGAATGCCGGTGGAAATGTTGAGTATGGCGAAGAACTTGAAGAAGCTATGAAAAGGGAAATAAAAGAAGAAACAGGTATTACTGATATAAGAATAGAGCGAGTTGCATATGTAACTCTTGTTAATGGTAAAAAACCATATTTAATTGTTGCGTATCTCTGCGAAACAGTAACAGATACCGTTACTTTGAGTAATGAACATCAAGCATTTATTTGGGCAGATAAAGAAGAGTGTAAAAAGCTATTGCCTAAAGAAATATTAGCCGATTTCGAAAGAAATAAGATTTTTGAGTGTCTTGAAATGTTGCAAGTAAAATAGAATCTTCATAAATATAATTCAACTCAGAAAGGAACACCCAATGGAGGCTATTTTTAGAAAAAACGAATCCGAAACCAACGAATTTACTGCAAAAGCCTTTTTGTTTATCTATGCATTTATTTTGTTGATGGGGGCGCTTTGCGGTATCGGAATATTTGATATCAATCCGGTCATGGTGTGGTTGCTTGTGGGTATCACGTTTGTGCCCTTAGTGCTTCCGGCGATACTGATATACGTATTCCATATCAATAAACCATGGTTAAAATACTTGTTGATTTCAGGGCTTGGACTGTCAGTGGGGGTATGCTACTTTATCTTTACTTTCCAGTCCGTCATTATCTTTGTTGTACCATCCGTTATTGCGGCTTTTTATATGAATAAGCGACTGCTTTGGTATTCCGGGATTCTTACCTGTATAGTGATTATAGCAGCGCATATTGCTACGGGATTTTATATGTTCCAGCCCTGGATAGAACCCTTTTTGGATATAAAATCCATTTTACAGTATGGCGCCATACCCAGATGTATGCAGTATTTACTTTGTTTTGCCTTACTTGTGATGTTGAACCTGCGCCATCTTCATTATATGCAGACTATGGCTGATAAAAGTGCAACACCGGAAAAAGAAGATAGTGACAAAGAGGAATTCAACTGCTTACTGACACTGCTTAGTGAACGGGAAAAGGATGTATTTCTGCTTATGGCAAATGGCTATACCAATAAGCAGATTGCAGACAAATTATATTTATCCATGGGAACGGTGAAAAATTATGTTTCCATGATATACGAGAAAACAGGCAATAAGGAAAGAACCTCGCTGATACTGAAATACAGCCGGTTTTGTGAAGAAAATGACTAAAGTCATATATGGTTATGACCCAAGTAACTTCCGTTTTGGAATTTGTTTTTTTATGCTTACGGTGTAAAAACAAAACAAGACGGAGGTTTTTTTATGAAAAGAATTTTTATGAAAAGAATATGGAAGGTTGGACTTGGAACGATAGCAGGGATAGTTCTGCTATTGGTGATTAATTTCATTCCCACATGGAACTTACAGACAAAAGGCATGTCCCGGATAGAGGGAAAATGGATTACGGTTTATTATGAAACAGAAGAAGCGGCGGCAAAGGACGTGCTTTCCTATGCAGACCCTTTGGTAGAAGAAGTTGTTATAGCGTTGGGATTTTCAGAAAAGCAGGATGTCAATGTGTATATTTATGATACCCAACAGACCATGCAGACAAAAAAGTATGGTTTCATTGCGCCGTTATTGCAACTGGATTGGTATATCGGTGACAATAGGGGAACAGAGGTTATACTGACTTCCCCGGCAAATCCCGGCAGTGTCCATAGCTATGATAACAACAAAGAGGCGGTTTTACATGAAATCGTGCATGCTTATGTCAGTGTCATCAACCCTGATATATCTCTGTGGCTTACGGAAGGGATGGCTCTTTACTTAAGTAATGGAAAGCCCTTCCAAGCGGAGTATCTGGAGTACATGGAGATTCCCTCTTACGAGGATACCTGCACCATAAATCCCATCCGCTTCTCGAATTGTGGTGGATACACCTTTGCCCATACTTATATTGCGTATCTGCATAATACCTACGGCTGGGACAGTGTATTGGAATTATTAGAAACAGAAGATTACAATGAGATTTTTCACAAGTCCCAAAAAGAAATTTACGGAGAATGGCTGCAATATTTAAGCAGCCATTTCATCTTTACCGGTAACCTCCTAAATATATATTCCCTTTACTTACATCAAAACGGCGTTCCGGTTATTTAGGTCCGTGGGGGCTGTTATATTCTGCCTCGAACCCTTAACCAACGTCAGTGCTTAATGAGAAAAACATCATAGATGTTTATCGAATTTAGCATCTGCTACGTTGGTTTGGAGCGAAAGCGAGTTCGAGGCAGAATATAACAGCCCCAGCCGGACCAAAATAACCGGAAACCGGTTTTATGCAAGTACAAACTTCTCAATCACTTCTACCAAGCCGTCCTCATCATTGGAGCCTGTCACAAAATTTGCAGCGGCTTTGACTTCATCGCGGGCATTAGCCATGGCTACCCCGACACCTGCGTAGGAAATCATGGTAATATCGTTGTAACCATCGCCGCAGCAAATGGTATCTTCCCTGTTTAAGCCTACGATTTTTAGCATATTATCCAGACTGGCAGCTTTGTCCACATTCTGTGGCATAATTTCAATAAAGAAGGGTTCAGAGCGGTAAATGCTTAAAATTCCTTCAAATTTTTTCTGAAGTGCCAGCATACATTTTTCAGCGTGTTCCGGAGGTGCCGTCATGAGACATTTATTTACATCATAATTGATATATTCTGTAAAATTGTCTACTTCTTTAATGGGAAGGCCGTTAATGCGGGCTTCCAGTTCTATATATTCGTCCATACCGGTGCCGGAAATCACCATATCCCCATCGTAAGAAATCAGACCGCAACCATTTTCCTTTGCAAATGCATACAATTCGGGAATGATGGTGCGGGGGAGGGTTTGCTGACAAATGATTTCACCGGTTTTACAATGCATAATGCGGGCACCGTTATAAGAAAGCAGGTAGCCGCCGTAGGTGGCAAGCTCCAGGTCTTTGGCATAACGGAGCATACCCGGGGTAGGTCTGCCGGAAGCCAACATTACGATATGTCCTTTCTTTTGGATGTCCAAAAGAGCGGTTTTGGTTTTAGGGGTAATTTCTTTTTGGGAATTGGTTAAAGTACCGTCGATATCCAGTACCAGTATTTTTTGTTTCATATCCAGAATCTGCCTTTCCTGTAAGTGGGAACATGTTGTAAATAATCCCACCATAATCACTACACAGTTTAAAAAATGACTCAAACAGTGTATCACAAAACGAACCGGCAAAAAAGCCCTATTTTTTTAGAATATACCATTCTTTTTATAGGGATATGCCAGGCAGTCATTGACAGTATGGAGAATAACGGTATAACATAGAGAAGTAAGGTGTTTTAACAAATAACCAAGAGCCTTTGCCTATTGTAATGGCAGGGGCGGAATGAGAGGATAAAAAATGGTTTGTGAACATTGTGGAACAGAAATACCGGAAGGAAAATATTTTTGCCCGGAGTGCGGTATGAAAATGGAAAGTGCGGCTGAGGATAATGCGCCGGAAGAAGGAAAAGACGCCGGGAAAGAGAAAAAAAGAGGCGGGCTGTTAAAGGTTTTGATTCCGGTGATATTGCTACTGCTTTTGATTGCAACAATTGTATTTGCGGTAAAAAACCGTAAAACTGACGATACAATATCTTATGAGAGCTATATCAGCTGTGTGGGTAACAGCTTTTTCTGGAATATGGAAGGCAACCGCTATTCTGCACAAATTGAAAAATATGCTTTTAACAGGGACAATTCGGTTGCAGCCTATACCGTGTATGAGGGGGATACCCTGACTTTATACTGCATAGACAGTGGTCTGGAGCCGAAAAGAGTCGCAGAAGATGTGGTATCCTTTCATATCAGCTATACCGGCGAATATATCGGTTATGTTGCGGATGCGGAAAGTGATGTGGCCGGTACTTTGTATTTGTACCATGTAGAAGAAGAAAAAACAGAGGAAATAGCGGATAATGTTTATCCTGAAAATTATTGTCTGTCCCCTTCCGGTAAAGCGGTTTCATATATTAAGGATTATATGCATGATGACGATTATTGCATGTACATCGGCGGTGTGCGTATCAGGGAAAAGGAAGTCAGTGATGATAACTGTACACCGGTTGCCATTACCGACAACGGCAAGACTTTGTATTATATAAACGATGACGCCAAGCTTTATGTTTTTGACGGTAAAGAGTCCGAAAAGCTTGCAAGCGGGGTTTCCAATGTATTCTTCTTCAATCAGGATTTATCAGAAATCCTATTTGCTGAAGACGGAGAAACCTGTTACTATACGCAGAAGATGGAAGAACCGCTCTGTATAGCGGATGATGCCATCGGAAATGTTCTGGTCAAAGAAAACATTGCCCGCCATACAAGTATGAACGGACTGGGTACTATTTACGGTGAGACAAGCCTTAGGGGATGCGTATTGCAGACTGATGGCGGAGTGTACTGGTTTAACAAAGACGGAACGGATGCCGTGCGTATGAGCAGTATCGAAACAGAAGGTCTTTGTGTTGTATCGGAAGATGGCAAGTCTGCAATTTGTGTGATGGACAGCGGTTTATATAAAATAAACAGGCTCAATGATAAGATGGAAGCGAAGCTTCTCTATGATGAGGAAGAGATCCAGGCTGTGTATGCAAGCGGTGATTTGTCCAAGGTGTATCTGGTCATTAATGGTGAATTCCATTACTTAAAGGGTAAGAACAAAACCGTGGAGTTTGCGGACGATTTGGGATTTGGTGCAAATCTTGCTGCCTACCACGATGATGCCGGCAAAGTGTATTATATTGAGGAAGGCACTTTATACACTGCAGGAAGTAAAGAAAACAGTATTGAAGCAGTTGCGGAAAACGTCAGCGCCCTTTATGGGTTTGCAGACGGTGTGGTATATATTACCAACGATGGTAGCGGAAACCGCCTGTTCTATATCGGCGAAAAAGAAACGGTGGAAATCGGGGCTTATTAAGAGGATAAACCTGCCTATTTTATTGACACCAACTCACAAACTGGTATAATATAAACATATTACTTTAAGATAATTTTTCTTATGAAATACGAATGGAGGGAGTCCTATGTTTTGTAATCAATGTGGAAAAGAAATGCCCAATGAAGCACTTTTTTGCCCCGGTTGTGGTGCAAAAAGAGAAGTTATACCCAATGAGGCACCTGTAGTGAATACGGAGACTGTAGCAGAGACACCTGTGCAGCCTGTAGTACCCGTGCAGGAAACTCCGGTAATGGCGCAGCCCGCAGCTCCTGTGCAGCCTGCGGCACCTGAGCAACCCGTGCAGGCACAGCCCGTAGCAGGTGCAGTACCGCCTGCAGCACCTGCAAAGAAGAGTGGCGGATTTCCGTTCAAAATTATGATACCCGTAGCAATTGCATTTGTACTGTTAGCAGTTATCCTTGTGGTAGTGCTTTTAGGGGGAAAAGGTTCCAAATACGATACCTACGCGGAAAAAGAGTTAATGTACAACTATGAAGAGGATGTTTTCTATGTATTTGGTGACGAAGACACTACTTTTGAAATAGAAGAAGATGAGATGTATTCTGTCTTCTATAGTGCAGATCAAAGCCGTGCGGCATATCTGTCCTATGAAGAGGGTGATGACAGCAAGATGCTTTACTGCATCGATAACAAGAATCTGGAAGCAAAACTGATTGCGGAAGATGTATATTTCTGCAAGATGAGCTATGACGGTGAATATATTGCATACCTGCAGGATGTAAAAGACGGTAAAGAAGGCGATTTGTATATTTACTGTGTAAAATCCGGTGATATTACCCAGATTGACAGCGATGTATATCCCGGAACCATGGCATTGTCTTCCAACGGTAAGTGGATTGCCTACGTAAAAGACTATGAAAGCTATGATGAAAATACATTGTGTCTGGGTGGTGTCGGCAGAGAAAGTGTAGAAATCGATGATGACGGATGTACACCTATTTCTGTAACTGACAACGGCAAGTACCTGTATTACGTGAATGCAAATTACAAGTTATATCTCTATAACGGTAAAGAGTCTGAGAAGATAGCATCCGATGTAAACTATGATTTCTGTGTAAACAAGGACGCAACCGAGATTCTGTATATAAAAGGCGATAAGACCTATTATCATACCGTAAAAGCTGATGATACCGTAAAAGTGATGAGTGATTCCCTGTATGATGTCATTTTGCCTGAAGATACAGTTTATTATAACAACGGCGGTGCATACATGCTCGGTTTGGAAACCTTCAAGGGTGCTGTATTACAGGGTCAATATGAAATTTTCTGGTTTAACAACAAAGGCACCGATTCCGAAACCATTTGTTACTACGCTTATGATGATTCTTTTGCAGGCAAAGTTTCCGAAGACGGCAAATCCTTTGTTTATGTAAGCAGCGGCAATCTGTTTAAGATTGACAAGTTAAGTGAAGATATGGAAGAAACTCTGCTCTATACAGATGTTTATGTGGAAGCAATGGTAGCAAGTGATGACTTATCCAAAATTTATGTTGCCGGTGATGACGAACTGTATTATATCAAGAATGCAGACAAGGCAATAGAAATTACCAATGATTTATCCGAGTATGAGTATGGCGGATATGCGCTGGCTTACAATGAAAAAATGGGTAAGGTATTCTTTATTGAAGATGATACACTCTGCTATGCAGGCACCAATGAAAAGTCTGTGGAAGAAGTAGAAGATGATGTTTATAACGTATATGAAAAAGACGAAGGCGTTATCTTTGTAATAGATGATGACGGAGATTACATTTACTATTTCATGAATAGCAAAGAGCCTGTAGAACTGGAACTGTATTAATGAGAACTAATTGCATATGATAAGAGAGCCCGGGGCAATGCTTCGGGCTCTTAAAAAATTGAGAAAAGGCTTAAGGAGTATTATGAATATGTTACAGATACAAAAAATCGGAAGCGAAGCCTACGCGGCCGCAAAAGAAATATTGGAGATTGCAAAACCAAAAGAAGGAAGTATTTTTGTGGTAGGTTGTTCCACCAGTGAAGTAGGAGGTGGTATTATCGGTACGTCCTCCAGTCCTGAACTGGCAGAAGCGGTATTTTGTGGTATTCATAAAGCTTCTAAGGAAGCAGGGGTTTATCTGGCAGCACAGTGTTGTGAGCATTTAAACAGAGCCCTGATTATAGAAGAAGAAGCTGCGGAAAAGTACGGTTATGAACCGGTAAACGTAGTGCCCCAGCCCAAGGCAGGTGGCTCCTTTGCCACACAGGCATGGAAGTATTTTTCGCATCCTGTAGCGGTAGAACATATCCGGGCAGCAGTGGGCATGGATATCGGCGATACCTTAATCGGCATGCATTTAAAGGATGTAGCGGTGCCGGTGCGTATTTCCGCAAAGAGTATCGGGGAGGCCCATGTGGTGTGTGCCAGAACCCGGGCAAAGTTTATTGGCGGCAGCCGGGCTGTTTATGAGGGGGAAGACAGATAATGAAAATAGAATTACCTGAAAAAGTCAGCCAAATCTTAAAACAGATTCAGGCAGCAGGCTTTGAAGCCTATGCAGTGGGCGGTTGTGTCAGGGACAGTATTTTGGGCAGAACGCCGGACGACTGGGATATTACCACCTCGGCAAAACCCGGGCAGATAAAAGAAATCTTCAGGCGGACCGTAGATACCGGCATTCAGCACGGTACCGTAACGGTAATGCTTGATAAAGAAGGTTTTGAAGTGACGACCTACAGGGTGGACGGGGAATACGAAGATTCCCGTCATCCCAAGGAAGTATTGTTTACTGCCAGCTTAGAAGAAGATTTAAAGCGCAGGGATTTTACCATCAATGCCATGGCCTACAATGAAAGCGCCGGTCTGGTGGATATTTTTGGCGGTATAAAGGATTTGGAAAAAGGAATTATCCGTTGTGTGGGAAATCCCATGGAACGTTTTACGGAAGATGCCCTGCGTATTATGCGGGCAATCCGTTTTTCTGCACAATTGGGATATGAAATAGAAGAAAATACCAAAACAGCCATAGAAAAGCTGGCTCCAACGCTTAACCGAATCAGTGCGGAGCGTATACAGGTGGAGCTGGTGAAGCTGATGGTTTCGCCCCATCCGGACTATTTGCGGGTAGCATATGAAACCGGTGTAACCAAAGTGATTTTTCCGGAATGGGATGCGGCTATGGAAACGACACAAAATCATCCCCATCATTGTTACAGTGTGGGTGAGCACATTTTGCATTCCCTTTTATACGTACCTGCAGATAAAGTGCTCCGTCTCGCCATGCTTTTACATGATATTGCAAAACCCCTTGCCTTGGAAACCGATGAAGCGGGCATTACCCATTTTCACGGACATGCACAGCAGGGGGAAGAAATGGCAAAGACAATACTACGCAGGCTCCGTATGGATAACGATACCATCAGTAAAGTAAGCCGTCTGGTACGGTATCACGATTACGGAAACGGTGTAGAACCTAACGGGCGGATTGTGCGCCGTGCGGTAAACAAGGTGGGAGAAGAGTTATTTCCCTCCCTGCTTTTGGTGCGAAAAGCGGATATTCTGGCACAAAGCGACTATAAAAGGGACGAGAAGCTGCAGGCACTTGCGGCATGGGAGGCCTGCTTTGACGAAATTGTAAAATCCGGTCAGTGCGTTTCCCTAAAGACCCTTGCCGTAAACGGCAGGGATTTGATTGAGGAGGGATTTGCACCGGGAAAACAATTAGGAGATATCTTGGATGTTCTGTTACAGGATGTTTTGGAAAATCCGGAGCACAATACCAGAGAGTACCTTCTGCTTAAGGCGCAAAAAACCTTAGAATAAGCATAACATACTTTTGGAATTCCTTTCATATGATAGGGTAGAACCTCAAAAGAGGACTTAAGCAACATATGGGAGGAATCAAAGTGAACGACAGAGCCGTCTATTTGTTAGAACGCTACGACATGGAAGTACTTCGGACCGGAAAAGGGAGAGGTGCCATTCTTTGTGACACGGATAAGGGATGCCTTATATTTAAAGAATATACCGGAAATCCGGAAAAAATAAAAATACAGGATAGATTGCTTCAAAATGTGAAGGAAGCCGGGATTGTACCGGTGGAAGAGATTATAAAAACAAAGGAAGAAGAATTTTTTGTGGAGGATACGGAGGGAAAGAAGTATATCCTCAAAACCTATTTTGAAAACAGGGAATGTAATGTAAAGGATTTGGAAGAATGCAGGGAAGCGGTCCGGACACTGGCACGGCTTCATGAGTCCATGGAACATACAGAGGAAGAGGAATTGCTTACGGACATTCCTGTATTTTCACTGGGGAAAGAGTTTGAAAAGCATAACCGGGAGCTGAAAAAAGTATCCCGTTATCTGCGGAGTAAGAGTCAGAAATCATCTTTTGAGAATACACTGCTTGCAGGATATGATTATTTTATGGAGCAGGCGCTGGAAATTACTTCCCAGTTTGAGGAGTTTACAAGAGAGGATGATTTAGAGTATATTAAAAAGCAGGGGATTTTCTGTCACGGAGATTATCAGCACCACAATATCCTGAAAACGGAGCAGACTTTTGCAGTGATCAATTTTGAACGTTGTATGATGGATAATCCTATCAGGGATTTATATCTGTTTATGCGAAAATTATTAGAAAAAAACGGTTGGTCCCAACATCTGGGCAGCGAACTGTTAGATGCGTATAACAGTGTGCGCCCCTTATCAGCCCGTTCCTTTGTAGAGTTATACTATCGTCTGGCATACCCGGAAAAATTTTGGAAAATAGTGAATTTTTATTTTAATTCCGGAAAGGCCTGGATTCCTGAAAAGAATCGCGAAAAGCTAGTTACTCTGGCAGGGCAGGAACAACAGAAACAGGACTTTTTAAATGCTGTATTCCGGACGGTATCTTAGGCAGAGGGCTTATATACTGTCATGAAAAAAGAATCAGGGCAACACGTTTAGATAACAGAAAGAGAAAGGTCAAGGATATACCCGGGAGGAAACGTATGAAATACAAAACAGAAAAAATAAAAAGAATACTTTTACTGCCGGTTTTTGCAGGACTGCTTCTTTTGACAGGTTGTACTTTCGGGCAGGCGGATACCACCACTTATACAACACAGACAAGTGCGGACACCGGTTTTATTTTAACGGGCCCCGGCAGTTATGATTCCGCAGATACGGCAGTTATAGCAGATATCAATACAAATGAGAAAACCATTACTTTTTTTAATCTGATTGTACACAAGAATTACACACTGAGCTATGACGGAACCACCGTATTTACCGACAAATACGGGGAATCCCTTTCTCTGGGACAGCTCAATCCCGGCGATATTGTGGATGTAACCTTTTTAAAAAGTAAAAAACTGCTGACAACGTTATCATTATCTGCGGATGCATGGAGTAATGCAAATGTAGGCCGTTATACCATCGATTCTGCCACCCATAGTATTACCATTGGCAATGATGTTTATAAACTAACAGATGAAACCAAAATCTTTTCCGATGGGGAAGAGATGGAAATGATAGATTTAAATGCGGTAGATGTGCTGACCTTTAACGGCATAGGGACCACAGTCCATAGTATTGTAGTAGAGAAGGGGCACGGATATTTGCGCTTGTCCGGTGATGAAAACTTTTGGGGTGGCTGGATTGAAATCGGGCAGAATACCATTCAAACCATTACGGAAGATATGTTGTTAGTGGTACCGGAGGGCAGTTATCAGGTTACTATTACCATAACCGGTGGCGGCGGTACGAAGAATGTAACCATCCGCCGCAATGAAGAAGTAACATTGGATATCAGTGACCTGGAAATAGAAGAAGTAAAATACGGAACAGTAGTATTTTCCTTAACGCCTTCCAATGCCACTCTCTACATAGACGGAGAATTGGTGGATACCTCCATGCCTGTAACACTGGAATATGGCATTCATCAGATGATAGCAAAAGCGGAGGGATATGACACGGTAACCAGATATCTGAAAGTGGCGGAAGAATCGGCTGGGATTGATATTATTCTGGAGAAAGAAGGCGCAGAGCAGGAAGATGACGGGGAGGATACAACGGTCTCTTCCGGAGATGCGGTGACTACCGGTTATCCGCAGGTTTATATCGACTCTCCCATAGGTGCGGAAGTATATGTAGACGGTAATTATGTAGGAATTTCACCCGTGAGCTTTAAAAAGGAGGAAGGAACCCATGTGATTACCTTCCGCTTAAGCGGTTATGAAACCCGTAGTTACACTATTTCCGTGGACGGAGAGAAAAAAGACGTAACCTTTTCCTTTGCAACGTTAGTACCTGATACATCAAATACCGTATCAGATAATTTACTGGATATTATTTATTAAAAATAGAGCCTGCCCGGGAAACCGGCGATGCAGGGCACCCTTGTAAAAAGATTCCTTGCAGACGCGC
>JAZNNL010000080.1:0-3999 GCA_045580245.1 Lachnospiraceae bacterium | reverse complement strand
GCCAACACCCAAAACCTCTTTGCCTGTATTCCACCCCTTAAAATACAAATTGCACCAATAACATATAACAGATAGTGCCTCCTGCAATGGATAAAAGCATCTGACGCTTCCAAAGATGCAAAACCACCACAAGTACAATGGAAATCAGTTCCGGCAATCCGTGGCTGCCGGTAAAAATACTCACGTTCTTCAAGCAGTAAATCACTAACAAGCCAAATACCGCACCGGGCAGTACTTTTCCCAGATATTGGATGTATTTGGGAGTGGGCTTGCCTGCCGGAAATACCAGAAAGGGTAAAAAGCGGGTCAGCATGGTGCCCAACACCACCATCCCGATGGTAATCATCTGTTGCGTTAAGGTCATACCGGCTCACCACCTTTCTCAAGAGGCTTTCTTACTAATGTCAAAATACCCAGAATTGCCAGCATGGAAGGGATAATAAAATCCTCCGCGCCGAAAGCAATCAGGCAAATCAAAGAAATACCCAGCCCAACAAAAGCGCTGGTATGATTCTTTTCCTTTAACCACTGCTCTAAGAAAATCACCACAAACATGGCAGTCATGACAAAATCCAGCCCTTCGGTATTAAACTCGATAAGGGACCCGAAAATACCGCCTAATGTAGCACCGAAAAACCAATAAAAGTGATTTAATAGGGTCACAAAAAACATGAACCAACCCTTGTCCACATCCTCCGGTATCTTTGCGGTGTAATTGATGGAAAAGCTTTCATCACACATTCCGAAAATCAGATAAAATTTCTTCCAGCCGGTACCTTTATATTTATCCAGCATAGAGATACCGTAAAACAAATGTCTGGCATTTATCATCAAGGTCATGGCAAGCGCCTGTAAGGGATTAAATGCCCCTAAAAGCATATTTACCGTTACAAATTCAATAGAGCCCGCAAATATGGTAAGGCTCATGACCATGGGATACCAGAATGCAAATCCCGAAACATTCATATAAATGCCGTATGTCAGCCCCAAAAACCAGAACCCTGCAAAGATAGGTATGGTATGGGGAAATGCCGCCTTAAAGGCTTTTTTGATGATTTGTTTCTTCATAGGGTTTCTTTTTCTCCAATTCACTAAAAAGGGCCGCGCCCAGAATCAGTACCGCACCGATTATACCAAATACGTCCATGCCTTCCCGTAAGATAAAGACAGATATCAGCACCGCCACCACCGGGTCCAGATAGCTGATAATCGCCACTGTCTGGGATTTTAGCGCACCGATGGCACCAAAATACAAATAATATGTCACACCTGTATGTACAATACCCACCAGCAAAAGCAATCCGATTACCATGGGAGAAATTGCAAAAGAAGAAATATCTTCCGTCACAAGGCAATATGGCAATAATACTATCGTAGAAATACCAAGCTGCACTACTGTTTTGTCATAAGCGGAGATATTCTGTATCTTTTTATTCAAGAGCATAATAATCGCATATAAAACTGCAGCACCCAGACCGTAGAGAATCCCTTTCAGTTCACCTGCTGCCGGCATCCCGTTTTGTATCACCCCGGACACGAACACCATTCCCACCAATGCCACCACCGCACAAATCCCTTTACGGAGGGTCAGCTTTTCTTTAAAAAGTATGGGCGCCACTAATATCACAATAATTGGCGCCAGATAGTAGCATAAAGTAGCCGTTGCTACCGAAGTATATCGATAGGCTTCAAACAACCCGATCCAGTTCATACCCAGAAAAACGCCCGAAAACAAAAGAGGAACTAAATTTTTACGGATGGCCTCTTTGGAAATTTTCATGCGCTTACATGCGATGACTGCCAGCAAAAAAAGCATACCGATAAATGCCCGGGCAAATGCAATTACACTGCTGGGCAAATCAATATGCTTTACAAAAATACCGATGGTTCCAAACAGCACCATTGCGGTAATGAGTTTTAATTTTTCTTTGTTTGTGTTTTCCATACTTTGTACTCCAGTTCCGGATAGATGTCTTGACTGATATTCCCATTCTACTTCTATCCGTGACTTTAGTCAATGAAAGTATTGAAAACCGCAGTATCACCTTAAATGCTTCTGTTTCCCACTTTTGTATTAATTTTCTTTAATTTCGTAAGGATGGATAAGTAAATACTAATCCAAATCACCGCATAAATTCCTACAAAGGTTCCCATATAAATGAGTACCCCTGCAATACCGGGACTCATCCAGCGCATAAAATATGCTACCGGAAGCGTGGTCAGGGTAACTGCAAGAAAATGTGTCACGGTTTGTCTTAAAAGACTCCAATGCTCCACCTCCCAAATAAGGGAAGTACCGCCAAACATGGCACCGTACAATAAATTGACTATTGTTTGTACCAGTACTGCATTTAACTCTGTTCCGAATACCTCAACCAACTCCGGTACCACCGGGTAATAGGTTCCGTTCCCTATTATCACAGAAATCATTAGGGTAATTGCTTCACTTACTACAAGGCTGATTAAGGCTCCCAACAAACTACGTTTTATAATTTCTTTTTTCATATTTTCTCTCTTTCTACCGCATAAACGGTCTAAATATATTCTGTTTCTTGTCGCAACTTAAGTACCGATCGCAAAACTTTACAACCAGTAATTAAATGCCCAGTACCTGTTTGATTTTCGATACAAATCTTCTGGAAACATAAGTTGAAGTTCCATTTGTCAAAGTTACACAAATGGTTCCTGCAAAACTTAAATCAAAACTATCCACCTTTTTTAAATTGATGATTTCTGAATTGGATATGCGCACAAAACTGTTTTTATCCAGCCTCTCTTCCAGTTCATACAACCGTAGCCGTAAGGTATACTCACCGGTGCTGGTCACCGCATAGACTTTTCCGCCTGCTGCATAAATACGATAAATATCCGTCTGCTCCAATATTTTGAGGGCATCCTCTTTAAACCCGGACAGCATTTGCGGCGCATCTGCTGATAGCTTTGCCACAAGTGCATTGACTTCCTCACTCATACGGTCTGTCAGTACAAGTACTTTCGGTTCCTTATATTCACTATCGATTTTAATTTCTATTTGCATATGTTTTACCTCCTAGGGTTACCATACTCGAATTATAAAGATTAATCCACTGCTTTTCAACAGGTGGTCGTTTTAGAATAATAGGTGGTATTTTCCTTACCCATATATCCTACCCTTACAACCTTTGCAAAAAGGGAGAAACATAGTAAAACCATGCTTCTCCCCTTTATTAACTCTATATTCTTTTCAGCCTAAATTTTCTTTAACAATCCGGCTACCAGCAAATTGTACATATACGTATTCTGTACAGCCGTACCGCGATAGCCCTCTATCCGGTTCGGTACTGCCACTTTTTTCCGGAATGCATAACTATACTCTACTCCCATGGATTGCATTGCAATGGACAAGGTTGTATTTGCTCCTGTATAGGCCGGGTAATACCATGTTTCCTGCTCCGCTATGCCCTCCTGACCGGTTTTAAGCTGTAAGCCGAACTCTTCTACCCAAAAAGCTACAACGCCAGCGGGACCTGCGGGGCCGTTTTCTCCTGCCGGGCCCTGAGGACCTACCGCGCCTGCCGGACCTTGGGGACCGGGAGGACAATTGGTACAGTCATTGCCATTATCTTCTTCATTGCAACATGAATTTCTCTGATTATTATTAAAAGAATCATTATCACAATAACGACGATTATTATTGAAAAAATTTTATCTGTTCCTCATTTCTCCTATAATTTTTTTATTTACCATATCATATGCATTGCCTCATATGTATGACACATATCGCTATTGTTTGCTATTTTTTTTATAATCCTACGCAAATTCTATATTCTGTGCTGTATTAATTGCTGCGCTTTTTCTCTTTTCCTCTTTTCTTCTTCGTCCGTAGTACTATCCAAAACAACCTGATGCGGTTTTGCTTTTCCCGTATCGCTGTCGATGGTTACAAACGTAATGTATCCTTCTATAGCTGCTTCTCCGCTTATGGCATCCTGCGCCGTTACTGCTACAATCAAACTGGTA
>JAZNNL010000079.1:0-7098 GCA_045580245.1 Lachnospiraceae bacterium | reverse complement strand
ACACTCTGGTTCACTTATTCCACAACAGCAGGAATCTGTTTTATTGATGTTTCCCAGGTGACATTCCAAAATTCTTGTATTTTCTCTAAGTAGCTTTGCTTGATTCATAATCATTCCTCCCTTTTAAAGGAATAATATCTCATTTAGTTGTGTTTGTCAACTATTTATTTTATCAACCATTTAGGTATGATAAAAGGTTCAACACATCATATATTGAACCTTTGCCTTTAAATGACCAAATATTTTTCCGATATGTGCACTGACAAGAACATAAAGTATTCGTAAAATTCAAATTTTCGCATGCTTGTATTTTCTCTTAAGCAACATGATATTCCCGAAAAACTATTACTTCCAGCTTCCCTTTATCCCTGCAATCCATTTGCCTGTCGGATCATGTCTTCTACTACAACATCATAGATTTCTCCAACAGAATTACAATATTCTAGTATTTTCCAAGGCTCATTGGTGTGGAAATGAATTTTAATTAAATCTTCATCTCCCGCAGCAATCAGACTATTTCCCTCGAAATGCTCCGTAATATAGTCTGCAATGGCATCTTCATCCAAGTCCTCATCTCTTCTATCGATTAACAGCTGTGTGTCATATCGATATGCAAACTGATCATCCTCTGCATCAATTGAATTCATACCCATTTTTTTGTCCTCCAAAATCATTTTTTAATATTTTACTCCGCGCAAATATCTGCATACTCCGCTTTTGCGGCTTTCAGCAAATCTGTCGGTGTTAGTTCTATCTGAGAGCCAAGTCTGCCGCCACTGACAATCATCTTGGGCAGGCTTTCTGCTTCTTTTGCCACTCTTGTGACATATTGCTTTTTCATACCGATAGCGGTACAGCCGCCACGGATATATCCGGTCACGGCATTGATGTCCTTTACATGTAACATGGATACGGATTTTTCCCCTACTGCCCTGGCTGCTTTTTTCATATCCAGTTCTGCCTCAATGGGAATCACAAACACAAAATAGTTTTTGGAATTCCCCTGGGTTACCAGTGTTTTATATACCTTTTCATGAGGTAACCCTAGCATATCCGCAATCTGTATTCCGTCCACAAACTCTTCGCACTCATAGGTATAGTGCTCATAGGAAATTTTTAAGGAATCCAGAATTCGCATTGCATTGGTTTTGATTTCTTTTTGTTTCGCCATAGTATTCCCGCCTTCTCTGCAGATTAGTAATAAAGCAACTCTTCAAACTGTTCTATATAATCACGCAGCCCTGTCACGATATCCATTAATCCGGCTTCCGTCATATTCATGAAATCCACTGCGTCATCCGGCATTTTAATTTCTTCTTCCAAAATGCCCATACTGATGCTACCGGTCATTTTATATATTTCTTTATCATGCAAGGTCATCATAAATTCATCTATATCAAATGTCAGGCTCTCTCCCTTTTCTACGTCACTGCATGCAACCTCGTAAGAAAGCTCCAACACCTCACCATTGGAGGTGTTTTTCAGACAACCTTCCACAGTTAAATCTTCTAAATCCGTGGCAGAAGTATATTCCATAACCACTTCATGACCGGATTCCCCTTCTATGGTTAATACCCATTCTTCCTCCAACGCACTGTCTCTATTTTCCGCCGTACGCTCTATTTCAAAGGTAATATCTTCTCCAAGTGCATCCGTCACTTCCACTTCACCGTTTCCGGAAATTTCATCCAACACATTATCCGTTCCGGAAAACACAAAGGAAAATCCAATCGCTTCTAAATCAGTACCGGAAAATTTCATTTTTTCAGGTGTGGAAATATTTACAATACGGTTTTTATTATCCATATAGAAGCAAAGCTTCACATCCTTCTTTACCTCCAGTTCAAACGTAAACGCTTCTGCTTCATAGTACTCTTCATAAAGGTCAAAGAAATCTTCCATAAAATCATTGATGACTTCTTTTTCAACGGTTACGCATACGCCCTCGCAACGTACGGTTTTCCCATCTCTTTTTATCTCCACCACGTTACCACTGTCTTCTATGGTCGCACCTTCCGCAAATTTTGCCGCGTATTCTTCCATCAGTTCTTCCATATCTTCCTGCAGTGCGGTATCTTCTGCACCCAATTCCTCAAACACGGAGAAACCAAAGTCTTCCGGCACATCCATCCCAGTCAATTCTCTCCAAACAGAGTCCTGATAATCAGCACCAATTGTTTCTGTGTTCAGACAATACCATTCTTCCACAATATCCGGCACGGATACATATAAATGTTCTTCATCTGCTGCCAGTTCTGCTTTCAAAAGGTTGATATTAAAGAAACTAAGCGCAACCTCCGCTTCCATCAGCTGATTTTTTCCATCATAATTCTGATAATAATCTATGCCAAGGGTTTCTGATTCCGGCAAAGTTACATTCAGTTTTAAATCTACGGAAGAACTGTTCTCTTCCTCCATATTCTGTATCAATTCGGCCAATCCGGTTTCTTCCTGCCAGCCTGCACCGTATGCAGACATCTCCTCTGCAAAATTCGCAATTCCCTTAGCCAGTCTCGCTTCAGGTGTATTGAATACAAACTGATAAATGCAGAATCCGCCTGCACCAAGCAATAATGCCAGCAGTATCAATACGATAGCGATAACCGGTCCCTTGCCGCCTTTTTTCTTGTTTCCATCCTCCATAGGCTGTTGATATCCCTGATTTGCTCCCTGCTGCCACATAGTATTTCCGTCCATTCTAAATTCTCCTTTTGTACACTGTATTAGTTCTATCTTGCTTTAGCATTGTTTTTTGTTCCCCACCATGCATTTCCTATCTATCATATCACATCCCGTCCTTTTTTGTATACCGGAAATGATACCCTATATCACAAAAGAGACTATAAAAATAGTCTCTTTCGCCTTAATCCTGTGATACAGTATACAAAGAATAGAAATATCCTTTTTGTTTCATCAATTCTTCAAAACTTCCGGTTTCTACAATCCTACCGTTCTTCAAGGTAAGAATACTGTCATACCGTTTTAACAACCCTTCATCCAATGTATGGGTAACCACAATTCTGGTCAAATCTTCCAAGTCTAAAATTGCACTTGTTACATAAAAAGCTGTTTCTGCGTCCAATGCTGCAGTCGCTTCATCCACTAACAAAACCGGCGTTTTCCTAAGAAGACAACGTGCTATGGAAATACGCTGTTTCTCGCCTCCGGAAAGTGCACTTCCATTCTCACCGCACAGATATTCCTCTCCTCTTTCTGCAATCAGTGCATCCAAACCGGAAAGCTTTATAGCATGGTCCACTTCACTTTTTTCAAAGCTATGGAACATAGTAATATTGTCCCGAATGGAACTGTTAAATACAAATACATTTTGTTGAATAATGGAAATCATTTCGTATAAGGACTCACTTCTTATTTCGCGCAGTTCCGCATCACCAAAACGTATTTCCCCGGCGTAATGATTATTTCCGGCCATCAGCAGGTTTAACAAAGTACTTTTACCGCTACCGGAGGCGCCTACAATGGCATAACTTTTACCGGTTTCAAACCGTGTACTAATATTCTTTAATATCTGTTTTTCTTCTTCGTAGGCAAAAGACAAATGATTTATGCTAATATCACAATTCTTTTTATCCGAAACCGCTCTGCCCTCTTCCCGTACATTAGAAGACAGTGCTACTGCCAGCTTATCCATAAGTGCCTTTGCAGCCTTACGGCTTGCCAGCATCCCCGGTACCGTCGCGATAGGCTGAATCACAAAATTCATCAGGTTCACAAAAGCAATCACGATACCCGGCGTCACACCTTTACCGGTAAGTGCAAGATACGCACCAATCAAAAATACACCTAACTGTGCGGTTGCACCTGTAGCGGCACCGATAGCCTGAATCAATACTGCTATTTTATTACGGGTACATTTTGTCTCTTCCACATTTTGGTTGCTTTTGGAAAACAATTCGCAGATAGCTTTTTCTGCCTGAAAACTCTTTACCACAGAAAATCCGCTCAACGCATCCTTTAACGTAGCCACAAAACTTTCATTTCGCTCCGATACTTTCTTTTCCTGCACCGCAAGACGGTTTCCGGCAAGTAAAGACGCAATAACCGGCAAAAAGGAAAGCAAGAAAGCTGCCAGTGTTAAAAGGGGACTGTAATACAGCATTAACACAAATGCCCCCACAAACATAATACAGTTTTCAATCAGCTTAAATACATTTTCCAGATAATTCTGTTCAATCACGTTTGCATCATTAGACAATGCTGAAATATAAGTTGCCGTATTTTCTCCATGAAAAGCTGAAATACTTTTCTTTGTCAGTTCCTTAAATACAAAATCCTTATATTGCCTCATGGCACGGGAAAAGAACCGTGGCATAGATATGTACTGTAAAAAACATACAAAAACCAACACGAATAACAAGGCTATCATCATCATCGCCGGATGTAATAAAACCTCTATCCCTTCATGGCTCATGGTTGCATCCATCAATTGTTGTATCAGCACAGAAACCCACAGACTAAGCACCGGCTCCAACAATGCCCCCAATAATGCAAGTCCAAAATACACTTTGTTTCCCTTATAAAATTGCTTAAGCATTTGCTTTTTCACTCTTTATATCCTCCCAGATTGTACGTAATATTTCACCGGTCTTTTCATCTTTAGTATTCACTTGCATAATAATATTTTCTACGCTTTCCATTGCCGTATTGCCTATGTCATCCGCTGCCGCAATTTCCAGTTCGTCACAATAATATTTTACTCCCTCCATTGTGTAACAGGGAGAAGCATCAAAACGCTGTACCATTTCATAGGTCTTCTCCATATACACTCTTGCCTCTTTTTCGTCTCCGCAATATGCGAAAAGTCCGGCTCCAATCGGCAACAAAAAGGCTTCCATCTTATCCAAATAGGAAGTTTCTTTCCCTGTTTTCAGTCCTCTAAAAATGCCTAAAGTCCATTCCAATATATCCAGTGCCTGCGCAGTATCTCCTTTGTCCCAAAAGGCCAAAAGAAATCCCAAAGTGATACGCAACAGTTCCGTCATATTCGCAATCAGCGCCTTGGATAAATAAGGCATTGCCTCCTCGGATTTTTGGCAAAAACTACTAAGTACATATCCAATCATTGCATTATTCGTACCACCATAATTATACTGTTTCAACAAGCTGACAGCCTGTTCTGTTTCTCCCAAACCCAGTGATATTTCCGCAATCTGCATCTGAATGGATATTTCACTGATTTCGGTGTCCGTATTCTGTCCGAGCAGTTCACAAGCTCTGTGCAACAACTCCAGCGCACGTCGCATATCTTTCGGATTCTTTGCCTCAATGCCGCCCACTTCATACACCAGTGCACTGTAATAGGTAATATCAAAATTGTTAGGATACTTTTTCAGTGCTTTTTCTGCTTCCTTCATACCGTCTTCATAATCCTTGGTATATAACGCACTTTTTATCCGTTCCAATGCCTCACCCATACTACCGCTATGCCATGCATATCCCAAAAGTACATCTACCGAAATCTCAAAAAAATCCGCCAGCTCCACTATCAGACTAATATCCGGTACCGATGCCCCCAGTTCCCACTTGGAGACTGCTCCAACTGTAACGCCCAGCGCTTCCGCAAGCTGTTCCTGGGTCAATCCCCGCTCTTTTCTGAATTTACGTATGTTTTCTGCAATTTCTATCTTCATATATCCTCCGCTTCCGCCTATATTGTTTCCATTAACCGGCAATGTAACTATTAAGCTTGTTCTCATGAAACTCTGCCGACGCAAGTGTTTATCTGATATAGATTATATACATAATTGCGCTCCGGGAAAAGATACTGATTGTAGAATTAGTAGAATCATTTTTCAACTATTGGTATAATTACACTTCTCCTTGACTGTGAAATTTTAAATCCTTTCTTCTTGACGAGAAGAAATACATAAAGGATAATAATTATAGACATTCTTACACAGGAGGATTTTTGATGGAATACAATACCTTTCAAAACCTGAACCTTTCCGCTTTGGGATTGGGTGCCATGCGCCTTCCTACCATAGACGGTAATGATGCACAAATCGACGAAGCGGCTTCTGCAAAAATGCTGGCTTACGCCATGGAAAACGGCATCAACTATTATGATACTGCATGGGGCTACCACAGTGGCAATTCAGAAACGGTAATGGGCAAGTTGTTAAAAGCTTATCCCAGAAACAGCTTTTATCTTGCCAGCAAATTTCCCGGCTATGATTTGTCAAACATGAATAAAGTCGCTGAGATTTTTGAAAAACAGCTTGAGAAATGTCAGGTAGAATATTTTGACTTTTATATGTTCCACAATGTTTGTGAATTGAATATTGAAGGCTATCTGGATGCGAAATTCGGTATTTTTGAGTATCTGATGGAGCAAAAGAAAAACGGCCGTATCCGCCACCTGGGCTTTTCTACCCACGGCACGCTGGAAACCATGACTCGTTTCTTAGATGCATATGGTGCACATATGGAATTTTGCCAGATTCAGTTAAACTGGCTGGATTGGGATTTTCAGGATGCAAAGGCAAAGGTAGAATTGCTGAACAAGTATAATATCCCTATCTGGGTAATGGAACCGGTCCGGGGTGGCAGTCTCGTAAATCTGGCAGAAGAATACCAAAACAGATTACTGGCTCTTAAGCCTAAGCGTTCTCTGGCAGAGTGGGCGTTCCGCTTCCTGCAATCCATCCCCGGTGTTACCATGACACTGTCCGGTATGTCCAATATGGAGCAGTTGGCGGAAAATATCAAAACTTACGAAACCAAAGAGCCCCTTACCGATGCAGAAATGGATACCCTGCTGACCATTGCAAGGGAAATGACTTCCAAAAACACACTTCCCTGCACCGGTTGCAAGTATTGTACCACCCACTGCCCGCAAGGCTTAAATATCCCTTGGTTTATTGAACTGTACAATGAACACATCTATTCCGGTGGTGGCTTTATTGCGCCTATGGCTATGAGTTCTCTCTCAGAGGATAAAAAGCCTTCCGCATGTCTGGGTTGTAAAGCCTGTGAAATGGTTTGTCCCCAGAAGATTAAGATTGCGGATATGATGACAGATTTTGCTGAGAAAATGAATTAAAAGAAAATGATAGGGCGGCTGGAATCAGCCGCCCT
>JAZNNL010000078.1:0-9062 GCA_045580245.1 Lachnospiraceae bacterium | reverse complement strand
TCCATATTCATGGAACGGTCCACCATAACCATAGAGGTATGGTCAAAGCCTTTTACAAAGTTTTTGTTCAATACATATGCAGGGTCCGCTTCAGCCTGGTCTACACTTTCTAAGTAGCTTGTAATAAAGGAGGCATACATGGCATGTCCCCATTCGTTGGGATGGGACTCATCATTGGACCAGGTGCTCCAGGTAATGCTGCCATCCTCAATATAATCCCAGATGGCGTTCTTTACACTGATGCGGGTTAAGTCATATTGAAAACCTACCAGATTCATGCTGTCCTGACAGGTGTAGCCGCTTTCGATTACGGACATTAAAAGAATGACCGCGGGCTCATTTTCCTGACTTAGCGCTTTGTATACCAGGCTTTCGTAACCGGTGTTGTCTATGGTGGAAGAACCGTCATTTACTGCAAATTCTATAAAAATCAAGTCCGGTTCATAGGCAAAGAGATCACGGTCAGAGCGGAGCAGACCCAAAGAAGAGGGGGTGCCGCTTAAGCCGGCATTCACATAGTGTATATTGTTGCCGGTACCGTAATTTTCACAAATGTAATCGTATACCAGTTTGGCATAGATTTCGGTGGTACCGGCATTGTAGCCTTCGGTAATGGAACCGCCGATAAATCCGATAGTAACATCTTCGCCTGCGCGGGCTTTTTCGATGACTTGTTTCAGTCGATAATTGTTACCGGCAGCCAACAGGGAGTTGGCAATCATGGTTTCTTCCATAGTCATTTCCTCTGTGTTTTCAGCTGTATTTGTGTCGGAAGTGGCAGAAACGGATGTTGTGGTAGTTGTGTCTGCATCCGTATCGGAAGCGGTATTGCCGGTACTATTGTTGCCACAGCCGCTGCACAGTAAAACAGAACATAAAATAAGGGATAACAATTTGTGTTTCATAAATGAAAATCCTTTCGGCAATCAATTTAGTGGTAAACGTTATAAATATTTTAGCATAGGCTTTGACACATAAGCAACAGACATATTTCTATTCTCCTATTCATATAGTAACTATAAGCAACGTATGCGGAGGTAGCAGAAATGGAATTGATTAAGAAAAATATACATATGGACCGCATCAGATGTAAAAGTACGATGCAGGTAACGTTGGAAGAAGATAGGAATATTCCTGACAATAAGCCGGATGTAGCAGCCTTGTTATATGACAAAGGGCAGATTGTGATTGAAGAGGTGAAACCCACAGAAGACCATGTTAATATTTGCGGAAGCCTTTATTTTTCGGTTTTGTATCAAACCCGGGAAGAAGGACAGAAACTGGTGTGTGTGGAAAATAAAATTCCTTTTGAAGAACAATTGTACATGGAAGGGGTCAGGGGAACGGATGCTGTGGAAGTAAAAGCGGAACTGGAAGATTTAACGACGGGTGTTATCAATTCCAGAAAGCTTTCTGTTCAGGCGCTGTTTTCTTTATATGCGAAAGTAGAAGAACTCTATGATGAGGAAGCACCGGTTGATATTTATTTTGATGAAAGCAGTGTTCCGTTACAGTATCGGAAAGTCAAGACGGATTTGGCTCAGGTAGCAATCCGCAAGAATGATATTTGCAGATTAAAAGAAGAAATTGTTTTGCCGCAAAATTATCCTAATGTTTTTCATATTATCTGGGATAGTGTCCTTTTAGAAGATGTGGAATTTAAACTGTTACAGGAAAACATTTCTGTACAGGGAAATGTAAGGGTGTTCGTGCTTTATGAGGGGGAAGGCGAAGAGATGCCCATACGTTCTTTTGAAACGGTAGTACCTTTCAGCCAGAATGTGGAGTGCCACGGATGTCATGAAAAGATGTTGTCAGATATCTGTTATGAAATTGGGCACAAGGATCTTGAAGTTCGACCTGATTTTGACGGGGAACAAAGATGTATCGGTTTAGAACTGGTAATGGATGTTACTGTAAAGCTTTATGAAGAAGAAACGGTAGAAATCGTATCTGATATTTACGGAGTGACAAAGGAAGTAGAATGTATAGAAAATCAGGTGACATTTAAGAAACTGTTAATGCGCATTGCCGGTAAGAGCAAGGTGACGGATCGCATGAAAGTGAAATCCGGTGAACAGCGGATTCTGCAGCTTTTACATAGTGAGGGCGAGGTGCAGATTGAAAACCGGGAGATCACAGAGGAAGGTATTTTGGTGGAAGGCACGCTTATGGTGCAGGTTGTTTATGTAACAGGAGACGATATGGCACCGTATAATTGTACAAAAGGAATGCTGCCCTTTAGTTACACATTGGAGGTGCCGGAAATAACATCAGCAGACAGCTTTAGCATTCATGCAAGTGTGGGACAGTTGCAGGTTGTAATGATTGACAGTGAAGAATTAGATGTTAAATGCATATTAGATTTTCAGACGTTGGTATTCCGCCACACCCCGCAGGTGATGATTTCGGATATTTGTATTTCTGAATTGGATTCTGCTAAAGTGGAAGAGCTGCCGGGAATGGTAGTGTATGTGGTACAACCGGAGGATAATTTGTGGAATATTGGGAAAAAATATTATGTATCGGTTGATAATATTATGTCTGTCAATGAATTGACTTCTGAGGAAGTAAAACCCGGAGATAAATTGCTGATTGTAAAAGGAGTTTAGTATTTGACCGTGCTGCGGTATGAGGCGTATCGCAGCACGTGCAAGCTGAAGGAATGTGTTTTTGCACATTCTTTTTATATATGTATTGGACAAAGAGAGAAAAATTGTATATAATTAAATACAAAGATTGTATACAAAAAACAAAAGCGATACAAAAGGAAAATAATGGAGCAAGAAAATATGGATACATTGGAATTGAAAGCCTATGCCAAAATTAATTTGGGACTGGATGTAGTGAGACGGCTGGAAAACGGTTACCACGAAGTAAAGATGGTAATGCAGACGGTAGGGATTCATGATACCCTGATTTTACAAAAACAAAAACAGGGAATTACGGTTACCACAGATAGTGGTGAAATTCCCGCAGATGAGAATAATCTGGTCTATAAAGTGGCAAAGCTCTTAATAGAAACGTATGATATAAAAGAAGGAGTAAGGATTCATCTGGAAAAACGGATTCCGGTTGCAGCAGGTATGGCCGGTGGCAGTACGGATGCAGCAGCGGTATTTAAAGGTATGAATGCACTGTTTGCGTTAGGACTTTCCACGGAAGAGTTGCAGAGGCAGGCAGTAAAGCTGGGAGCGGATATTCCTTATTGTATTCTTGGGGGAACGGCACTGGCAGAGGGCATTGGAGAGAAACTGACGGTACTTCCCGATGCACCGGATTGTTTTCTTTTGGTTGCAAAACCGGATATTAACGTATCCACCAAATATGTATATGAAAATCTGAATCTGCCGGGATTAAAGAAACATCCGGACATTGATGGTATGGTAGAAGCAATTTATGCCGGCGATGAAGAGGGGATTATTTCACGAATGGATAATGTTTTGCAAAGTGTGACGGAAACCAAATATCCGGTGATATCGCAGTTGAAGGTATTTATGGAAGAAAATGGTGCACGAAAAGCGTTGATGAGTGGTAGCGGACCTACTGTTTTCGGGATTTTTGAAAGTAGGGCTGAAGCAGAGGCTGCGGCAGAAAAGCTGGCGGATAAAAAAATCGTAAAACAGATTTTTGTAACTACGTTTCAGAGAAAGGAGATTGCAGATGCAGGATAATTTACAGGTAAACATGGATGAATTTCTCCCCCTCAGGGATGTGGTATTTAATACACTCAGACAGGCTATTTTAACGGGGGAATTAAAGCCGGGTGAGAGGCTGATGGAGATACATCTGGCCAATAAACTCGGAGTAAGCCGTACGCCTATCAGAGAAGCCATCCGTAAACTGGAACTGGAAGGTCTGGTGACTATGATTCCCAGAAGAGGGGCAGAGGTAGCACAGATTACGGAAAAAAGTTTAAAGGACGTGCTGGAGGTCAGAAGGTCATTGGATGCACTGAGTGTGGAACTGGCATGTGACCGCATCGGCGAAGAGGCACTGGAAGAGCTGCAAAAGGCCTGTGAAGCGTTTGAGGCAGCTACCCGGACCCGCGATCCCAAGAAGATTGCCCAGGCAGATGTGGCGCTACATGATATTATTGTGCAGGCAACGGATAATAAACGACTTATACAGTTGGTGAATAATCTGTCTGAACAGATGTACCGGTACCGCTTTGAATACATCAAAGATGAAAGTGCACATCAGCAGCTGATTGAAGAACATCGCATTATTTATGAAAGCATAAGCCGTAAGGATAAAGAAACAGCAGCTAAAACAGCCAAACTGCATATCGATAATCAGGAAAATTCCATTATGAAGCAGTTGAAGTTAGAAAAAGCAAAGAATCATAATATGCATACACTTTCTTAATATAAAAACACGTGTGATTTATTGAATAAAGAGGTGAAATCCGGTGATACTCCTTACCAGAAAACATCCCGTTGGGAGATAGGAGTGTCAGAATGAACAGATTTTACAATGTAAAGAAAGTGGCAGCAACTTTGGTGGCAATTGGCTTTTTGGGATTTTTATATCCGGAGCTTTGTATATTGGATGATACCTGTAAAATGGTATACGAGACAGAGGATGGTACGGTACAATACATTTCTGCAGAAGAAGGAAGTGAATTGTACTATCAACTCTTGAAAGCAGAGCCGCAAGAGATTAAAATAAAGAGCAGACTGCTTGAGTGGTTAAGCAGTATTTGGTAAACACAGTACATTTGGTGTTGAGGCAAGCGCTGAATGAACAGATGAACAGGAAAGGCTTGAGAATAGATGAATTTAAACCTCAATGACACAGAACGAAGCAAAGCACCGATAGGGGTGTTTGATTCCGGTATCGGCGGATTAACGGTGGTACGGGAGATTATGCGACAGATTCCCAATGAAAAAATTATATATTTTGGTGACACCGCCAGGGTGCCCTATGGTTCCAAATCTAAGGAAACGGTTACCAGGTATTCCAGACAAATTGTCCGCTTTTTGGAAAGCCATGATGTTAAGACCATTGTGGTTGCCTGCAATACAGCCAGTGCCTATGCATTGGATGTATTGGAAAAGGAAATTGATATTCCTATGATAGGTGTGGTAAAGCCGGGAGCAAAAGCAGCTGCGGAAACTACCAGAAATGGCAGAATCGGCGTTATTGCTACGGAAGCGACCATAGGCAGCCGTATCTACAACCAGTACATAGAAGAATTAAATCATGATGTAACAATTTGGGGGAAGGCATGCCCTTTGTTTGTACCGTTGGTGGAAGAAGGATTGTTACAGGACCCGGTTACGGATGAAATTGCAAAACGGTATCTGACGGAATTGATTGATTTGGATATTGATACGTTGATTTTGGGATGCACCCATTACCCTTTAATCCGTTCTACCCTGGGCAGGATTATGGGAAGTGAGGTAACTTTAGTCAATCCGGCATATGAAACTGCCATTGAGTTACGTGAAATGTTGAAACAAAAGGGACTTCTGAATACGGAGGAGCCCGGACTTGGCAGTAACCGGTACCAGTTTTACGTAAGCGATACCACAGAAAAATTTATCCGTTTTGCAAATTCCATTATCAAATATGGAATACTTTCCGCAAAGCAGGTCAATATTGAGGAGTTTTAAAATGACAAAAGAAGTTTTGCTGGCCATAACCGGTATGCAGTTTGAAATGACTGAGGAAACCGGGACGATACAAACAATCACGGCAGCGGAGTATTATAATAAAAATAACAGCCGATATGTAATATATGAAGAGGCGGATGAAGAAACGGGGCAGAAAACCAGGGGACGTATAAAATTCCGTGAAGATTTGGTGGAAGTGGATAAAAGCGGTTATGTGAATGTACATATGCTTTTTGAGGAAAACAAAAAGAGCCTGACCAATTATGCCACGCCCTTTGGAAATATTCTGATAGGGATAGATACAAAAAAAATCACCCTTACAGAATCAAATGATAAGATTCAAATTGATGTTGATTATGCACTGGAAGCCAATTATGAGTTTTTAGCTGACTGCAAAATCAATATTGAAATCACTGAAAGAAAAAATTAAAACGGGATTTAATACCGGCACGAACCTATTTTACAGGTTTGGAGCCGGTTTTTTCCTGCAACTTATCAACCATACGTGCATACCAGCCTTTTTTCTTTGCCGGTGCTGCCTGTGCTTTGCCGTGCAGGCCTTTTACTTCCAGAATATAGATACCGCTGATACTGGCTTTTACTTCTTTTTTTACCGGAATGGAATCAAAAATCTTTTCGTCACTGATTAATGAGATAATCTGGGGACCGATTTTTGCTTTTACTACCGGGAATTTTGCCAGATTCATACGTTTGGGCATCTGGTCGTATACGGACTGGGGAAGACCGGCTTCTTTAAGCTTCATGCGCTTTTTGTCAATAATGAGCATGGAAACGCTTTGCTTGTTCTGCTGCATTACGGCTTCCTGTTCAGCCTGTTTTTTCTGCATTTTCTTTCCAACAAAATATAACACTACCAAAATAGCGACTGAAATAGCTAAAACTACAATGAAAACAATCCAACCTGTTGACACGGATGTTACCCTCCTAAGATTTATTATGCACAGAATATTGTAGCATTGTTTGGATTATTAGGCAATACGCATTTTTTGAGTATTTTTTATTGGGTCTGTGTGGTATACTCTATAAAGAAAGGCGGGACATTCCCTTTTGTTATCCTGCCTGCAAAATGATGTTTGGAATAAGGGAAAGGGGAACATGATATGAGGCAAATATGGGATGTTACAGTTGCAATCTTGGACTTTGTATTCAGTCATCTTGTGATTTTAAACATGATATTTGCAGTGATTATTGTTTTTTTTCAACGAAAAAACCCAAAGACTGTGTGGTCATGGCTGTTACTGCTTTATTTTATTCCGGTGCTGGGATTTGTTTTTTATTTATTCCTCGGTGCGGATATGCATAAACGTAAAATGTTTAAAGTGAAAGAAATCGAAGATAAGTTAAACGAAGCTATCCGTCACCAGGAAAACAGACTAAAAAGCAATGATTTGCAGGAATTGGCACCGGATATCCGAGGGTATTCCGACCTGGTTATGTACAATCTGGATACAACGGGTGCAGTGCTGACGGATACCAATGATGTGGATATATTTACGGAGGGCAACGATAAATTTGATGCACTGCTTGCGGATATCCGTGAGGCAAAGCATTTTATCCATATGCAATATTATATTATTAAAGATGATGTATTGTTTCAACGGATAAAAGATGCTTTGCTAAAGAAAGCCGCACAAGGAGTGGAAGTACGGATTTTGTTTGACGGTATGGGATGCCGTCTGGTCAGAAAGAAAGTGTGGAAACAATTAAGCAGACAGGGAATCAGAACAGCTGAATTTTTTCCCATCCGGTTAAGAAGACTGCATTTGCGAATCAATTACCGGAATCATAGAAAAATAGTAGTAATTGATAATAAAGTTGCATATGTGGGCGGATTTAATATCGGAAAAGAATATGTGGGGCTGGATGAGAAGTTCGGTCACTGGCGGGATACCCACTTAAGAATCAGGGGAGAAGGAGTCGGAGGATTGGAACTGCGGTTTTTGCTGGATTGGAATTATGCCGCAGGGGAGAATCTTTTCGCTGATCCTAAGTACATGAGCGGATTTATACCGCAAAGCAGGGATTTGTGCGATATGCAGATTATTTACAGCGGGCCCGATACCTCTTTGCAACCCATTAGGGATAATTATGTGCGGTTAATCAATAAGGCAGAGAAAGTGATATATATACAAACGCCCTATTTTGTTCCGGATGAATCCGTGTTAACGGCATTGATGATAGCAATCCGGTCGGGGGTAGAAGTCAATCTGATGATACCCTGCAAGCCGGACCATATGTTTGTATACTGGGCAACCTGCTCCTATATGGGAGAACTGGTGATGGCGGGTGCCAATTGTTTTATTTACAATAACGGTTTTTTGCATACCAAGGCCATTATGGTAGATGATAAAGTGTTCAGCTGTGGTACGGCCAATATGGATATCCGCAGCTTTGCCCTGAATTTTGAAGTGAATGCGGTAGTATATGATGAAAAGAAAACAAAAGAAATGGTTGCCTGTTTTATGGAGGACAAAAAATATTGTACACAGATGACAAGGGATATGTATGCCAGCCGCTCCGTATTTATGCGAATGAAGGAACAGGTCAGCAGACTCTTATCACCTCTTTTATAAAAAAGACTTTAAACAAGACGTTTTTTGTGGTATATATAGATAGATATGGTTTTGTTGCATATAAAGCACAAACCGATGAAAGGAAATAACGATGAAAAAGAAATTGGCAATGATAATGGGTGCACTTTTGGCACTGGGCACACTTGCAGGCTGTGGCAAAGAAAGTGACATTTTACAGGAAGTGAAAGTGGAAAAATACATTGAGTTCAGTTCTCCTTATACCGGACTGGATCTGACCATTGCACCGAAAGTGGAAGTGACGGATGAGATGGTAGAAGAAACTGTTGTGAGTGCCTATTTATATCAGGCTTCACAAATGACCGGTGTTATGGACGGTTTTGGCGTAACGGACCGTGCGGTAGCTTTGGGTGATACTGTAAATATCGATTATTCAGGAAAGCAGGACGGTGTGGTATTTGATGGCGGCACGGCTGCAGGACAGACGCTGGGAATCGGTTCCGGTAGTTTTATCGATGGCTTTGAAGACGGACTTATCGGAGTTATGCCCGGTGAAACCGTAGACTTGAATTTGAAGTTCCCTGATGTCTATCACAATCCGGATATGGCAGGTGCGGAAGTGGTGTTTACTGTTACCGTGAATTATATTTATCCTTCTTCTGTTGAAGATATGCAGGATTCGGTTGTTGCAACTTTTACTGCTGGTGAATTTACTACTGTTACGGATTATAAGGAATTTTGTCGGGAGTTTCTGGAATTCAGTGCAGATAATCAGTATACTATGAATAAAGAAAATGTGGTAATCGGTGCACTGGAAGCGATTGTGGTTTGTGACGGCGCACCGGAGGTGTTGGTAAACAGATATGCCGCAAATGTAAGAGCTTCTTTGGAA
>JAZNNL010000077.1:0-3973 GCA_045580245.1 Lachnospiraceae bacterium | reverse complement strand
AACCGTCACATCTCCAAGATGGTTTACACTAAGGTTGTATCCAATAAGTCCCCTTGGTTACAGGGCGCTGAACTGGGCAAGACCTACTGTAGCCCTGCTTCCCATGGTGAAGGCCGTTTCGTTGCAAAGAAGGAGTGGTTAGACAAGCTCTTTGCAAACGGACAGGTAGCTACCCAGTATGTAGACCTTGAAGGTAATGTATCTATGGACGAAGAGTGGAACGTAAACGGTTCTTACTGCTCCATCGAAGGTATTACCTCTCCTGACGGACGTTGCTTTGGTAAGATGGCACATGCTGAAAGAAGAGATGTTGCAGTTGCAATGAATATCTATGGTGACCAGGATCTTAAGATCTTCGAAAGCGGTGTAGAATACTTTAAGTAAGATTTAAAAGGTATATTCCGAAAACAGAGGGAAAATATAAAAAAATGCAGGGAACGACTTTTATTAAGCCGTTCCTTGTTTTATAATAAGAACCAAGTAGAAAGTATTGTCATATAAAAGAAGTGAAGAAGTAATTGGAGTGCCTATGTTAAAAGACAAAATCAAAAACAACTCCACATGGTATAAACTGGATTTATCTGCAATTGTATATCCGACACTGCAAAGAAGGGACTTTTCGTCTGTATACCGGTTATCGGTGGTACTCAATGACCCTATAGATCCGGAGGTTTTGCAGGAAGCTTTGGACAGAACACTTCCCCGTTTCCCTACTTATAAAGTGGCGATTCGAAAGGGATTGTTCTGGAGATATCTGGAGCCCAATGACAGACCTGGACCATTCGTGCAGCCTGATATTAAAAATCCCTGTATGCCCATGCCTTTTAAGGCAAATAACAGGTATTTGCTAAGGGTTTATTATTACGGAAACAGAATTGCCCTGGAAGCACACCATAGTTTGGGAGACGGTACAGGCGGTATGGCGGTTTTGTTATCCATGACTGCCGAATATTTGCGCCTTTTGGGAAAAGAAATCGATTGTGGCGGATTGGTTTTGAATTTGGACGAGGAGCCGGATCCCGGTGAATTGGAAGATGCATATATGAAATATGCAAACTCTAAAGTCAGACCGCCCCGTCCCAGCGAAAAGACATATCGCGTACGTGGTACGAAGGAACCTTTTTATACATTGAATATTATTGATGGCATTATGTCGGTATCTCAGGTGATGGAAGTGGCAAAACGCTATAACGCAACCGTTACCGAGTATTTGAATGCTGTACTTTTATATGCATTGTTGCAGAAGCAGGAAGCAGATGATGTGTGGAAAACATTGCCGGTGCGTATTGCCATGCCTGTAAATTTAAGAAGATTCTTTCCGTCTAATACACTGCGGAATTTTATTACTATGATTTATCCCGGTATTGATCCCAGGTTGGGTGAATATACTTTTGAAGAAATCGTTACGCATGTTCATAATTATATGCGGTACTATATCAATGAAAAATTTTTGCGGGGCGATATTACCACCAACGCGGCAACCCAGTGGAATCTGTTTATCAGAATGTCACCGTTGTTTGTAAAAGATTTCGTGGTAAAGAATTTTTATGCATGGGTACAGGACAGAAACTCTTCCGCAGGTCTTACCAATATGGGGTCACTGAAAGTACCGGAAAGTATGAAACCCTATATTGACCGTTTTGATATATATATGGGCCAGCCGTTTTCCAAACGGACCAATTGTGCCATTATCAGTTTTGGAGATACGCTTACGATTAATTTTACCAGCAGCATTAAGGAAGCGGATGTGGAAAAATATTTCTTTCAAAAACTGGTACAGGATGGTATCCATGTAAAAATTGAAAGTAACAGAGAAGATAATAACAGGAAGGATGCATAAGGAGGGATACAATGTCATATTGTGTAAATTGCGGTGTGGAACTGGACCATACGTTAAAATCCTGTCCGCTTTGTGAGACACCGGTTATAAATCCGAGAGATATAGAAAGAAAAGAAGAGATATCTACATTTCCGAAGGAAAAGGGACAGGTAGAAACGGTAAGAAAAAAGGATTTGGGTATTTTTACCTTTGCCATGCTCATGGCAATCGGTATTACCTGCGGGCTTTTGAATCTGTTTGTATTCCAGTCCAATGCATGGTCATTACTTATTATCGGTGCATGTTTGGTGATATGGGTATTTATTATGCCGGCATTTATCAAAGCCAAGCTGACCGTCTACACCTTTATTTTGTTTGACGGGATAGCAGTGGGGGTGTATCTGTATCTGATAACCCACGTCATAGGGCACGCGGGGTGGTTCTTTTGCCTTGGATTGCCCATTACTGTCTGGGTGTTTGTGATACTGGAGATTCTGGCACTGTGTTTTGGAAAAGGTAAGGTGTCGTTTTTGACAGTACCCTTATACCTGTTATCGGCAGCGGCTGTTCTTTGTGTGGGACTGGAAGTTATGATAGATATATACTTACGGGGAAGCGTGCATATTGTCTGGTCCGCGGTTGTATTAACAGTTTGTGCCATTCTTGATATGGCATTGATAATGCTTTTATCCATAAAAAGACTTAGAAATGCCGTGCGCAGGCGTTTGCATTTTTAATATGAGGGGAGTATAAATGGCAGATAGGGCAAAAAGAAATCAAAATCTGATGCAGTTAATCAAAAGAGCCCATGGGCTTGTAGAAAATACCGATATAGAAAAGCACAGACAGTCCCAGGATTATTTTGGTGCACTGATGGGGAGCAGTAAAGAAATCACGTACACAGAACTGGATATGAACGGTGTGCATGGTGAATGGGTATGTGTAAACCGTGCACATATGAAAAAATATATTATTTTGTATTTTCATGGTGGCGGCTATTCAACGGGAAGTTGTGTGTATGGACGGACTTTAACTTCCAAACTGGCGGCAACCACCTCCATGGATGTACTGGGATTTGATTACCGTTTGGCACCGGAAAATCCTTATCCTGCGGCGTTAGAGGATGCACTAAAGGTGTGGGATTATCTGATGCTTTTGGGATATGGAGCCAGAGATGTGATTTTGGTAGGGGATTCTGCCGGTGGCAATCTGGCACTTGCACTTACCTTAAAACTAAAGGATTCCAAGAGACTTTTACCCAGAGGGTTGGTGCTGATGTCACCTTGGACGGATTTAACTTCTTCGGGGGAATCTTTTAAGACCAAAGCTTTGGTAGATCCGATATTAAGTAGAGAGTATCTGGATAGAATGATTATGGCATATACAACAGGGGCGGATGAATCCCATGATTTAGAAAACCCCTATATATCACCGCTGTATGGTGATTTTACCGGCTTTCCGCCGGTATATATCCAGGTGGGCGAAAATGAAATTCTTTTAAGCGATGCAATGCGTTTACATACAAAAATGGTAGAAGCCAATGTATCGGTCAAACTGGATTGCTTTGAAGGAATGTGGCATGTATTCCAAATGTCCAAATTTAAAACCGCCTCCCAGGCCATGAATAAAAATGCAGAATTTATTTTTGACATTTGCAGATAAGGGATGCCATCAACATGGCATCCCTTATCTATAACTGTCCTAACAGACGGATATAAAACTCTACTGCTGTGATTAATGTATCCAGGGGAATCCGTTCGTTGTGGCCGTGAATCATGCCCCGTTCTTCTTTAGAGAGTTTCATGGGAGAGAAACGGTATACCTTATCAGTAATCCTGCAATAGTGGCGGGAATCACTGCATGCCATCATAAGGTAAGGGGATACGATGGCTTTGGGCCAGGTAGCCTGAATGACATTCTGCAAAAGGCTATAGGCTTCGCTGTCCGTGTCAGAACATATGGAAGGATCGGTACCGCTTTCTATTTTGTAAGTGATGGCATCATTTTTTATGATCTGTTTTAAATATGCAAGGGCAGAATCCATAGTATCCTTCTGGGAAAGCCGTAGGTTCATCCCCATCGATGCAACGGGGGGTAATACATTATAAGAGTCACTTCCTTCCATGCGGGTTAGGGCACAGGTGGTACGCATCA
>JAZNNL010000076.1:0-7351 GCA_045580245.1 Lachnospiraceae bacterium | reverse complement strand
TTACGGAAAAGGTACGGGGAACCGGTACGGTGGAATGTGGTGATTTATATAATGTAAAAATTACAGAATCCAGAAAAGTAACCGGTGTGGAAGTGCGTGTAGGAGATACCGTTGCAGCAGGTGATATTATCTGCTATCTGGAAGATAAAGAAAGTGAAGAATTAAAGGCTGCAAGAGCAGAACTGGAAGTGGCGCAGCAGGCGTATAATACAGCACTTTTGGCAGGCGGTATGAGCGTGGAAACCATGCAGAATGCAGGTTCTCCCGAATCTACATCAAGCTACCGCAAACAGTTGATTGCGGCACAACAGAAGGTAGAAGATCTGGAAGCAGCCATTGAAGCCCAGGAAGAAGCGTATAATACCGCAAAGGCAGCAAAGGAAGCAGCGGATACGGATTTGTTACAGAAACAGAATGATTTGGCAAATCTGGATAACTGGTTAAATCACCAGTACAGTGTCAGCAGCGGTAATGCCAATGCGATTGCAGAATTAAACAAGCAGAGAACCGCTGCGGAACAGTTATATCTGGAAGCACAGCGTGTTGCCAACGAAGCGGCAATGGAATTTGCAAAGTATGAAAGTGCCAAAGCTGAACTGGAAGCAGATTTGGCAGAAGCAGAAGCAGAAGTGACAGAGCTTGCCGGAGAAATCAGTATTGCGGTAAATCTGGGAAATTTAAAGGATGCGGTAAATGAGGCAAAGGCAAAAGTAGAGGATTTGGAAAGCCAGGCAATCGGTGCAACCGTTACTGCAGAGGTGGCAGGTACCATTACTTCCCTGTCTGTTATGTCCGGGGAATATACCTCTCCCGATACTCCGGTAGCCGTTATCCAGCCGGAAGGCAAAGGATTTACCTTAAGCTTTTCTGTCACTGCAGAGCAGGCAAAGCGTATTTCAGTAGGGGACCCTGCGGAACTGGTAAATTCCTGGTGGTACGAAGATATTACCGCCACTGTGGCATCTATTAAGCCTGACCCTGCGAATCCTGCAAAGCAGAGACTGGTAACTTTTAATCTGACCGGAGATTTGATCGAAGGACAGTCTTTAAGTCTGCAGGTGGGCGGACAGAGTCAGAATTATGACATGATTGTGCCCAACAGTGCAATCAGGGAAGATAACAACGGTAAATTTATTCTGGTGGTAGAACCCAAGAGCAGTCCTTTGGGAACCAGATATTATGCAGTCAGATATGATGTGCAGGTATTGGCATCCGATGATACCCAGTCTGCAATCAGTGGTGCATACGGAAACGAATATGTGATTACAACTTCAACAAAACCCATAGAGGCGGGGCAGTTAGTAAGATTGCCGGATTAAGGGAGGCAGGATTTAGATGATGAATAAATTCATGCAGAAACTGACCGGCAGGCAGATTATTTTGTTTGTAAGCGGTCTGGTATCGCTGCTTATCGGTATATTCCTTATGGTTGCCGGTTCTCTTAAGATACAAACCTTGCAGGAACAGCATATGGCGGCCAGATGGTCCGACGAAAACGATGTATCACAGATTAGCTGCTTTTTCTCAAGGTCTGCTGGAGTCAGTGAAGACAGTCTGTTAAGCTTTGGCTATCAGTTACATGGTGCACTGGAAGAAGCATCCATAGTCAGTAATTCTGAGAATGAAAATGCCAGACTTTGGGCAGATGCCTTTAGCGCAAGCGGTAAAGTGACTGTAGAAAGTAACAGAGCCAAGTTGGAATTCAATGCTGTGGGAATCGGGGGAGACTTCTTTTTGTTCCACCCCCTTATGTTAAAAAGCGGTTCCTATTTTTCCGGCAATGACTTAATGCAGGATTATATTATTTTGGATGAGGATGCCGCGTGGCAGTTATTTGGCTCCAATGATATTGTTGGTCAGCTTGTATATATCAGGGATATCCCCCATCTGGTAGCCGGTGTTGTGGAAAGGCAGGAAGGCAGACTTTCCGATGCTGCCGGACTTGATACTTCGGTAGTGTATGTGTCTTATGAGACATTAAGTAACTATGGTATAGATTACGGTATCAATACTTATGAAATCGTCATGCCCAATCCCGTAGAAGGATATGCAAAAACTTATGTGATGGAGCATATCGGTGTCAGTGAAAATGAAGTGGAAATTGTGGAGAATACCACAAGATTTGCCTGGGCATCCCTCTTTAAGGAGCTGATGCAGTTTGGCACCAGATCCATGAGCAGTAAAGCCATTATCTACCCATACTGGGAAAATATGGCAAGGGGATATGAAGATATTCTGATGCTGATGCTGGTGATTGCGGTATTGCTGTTTTTATATCCGGCAGTACTTTTGGTTATTGCCATCCGTTACTGGTGGAAGCACCGTACCTGGACGGTAGGCAGTCTGTGGCATAAATTCACAGACAAATTGGAGCGGCTTAGAGAAAAGCATTGGGCAAAGAGTAAGGCCCGAAAAGAGAAAAGGGAAATAAGGAAGGCTGAAAAGGGGTTAAAAGAAAAACAACCCAAGGAAAAGAAACTTAAAGAAAGAAAACTTAAGGAAAAGAAACCAAAGAAGCCGAAACAGGAACCGGAAAAGGAACCTGAGAATATAGAGCTTAAAGGCGAGGAGGAGAATAATGAAAAGATGGAGTAAAAGGGTTGTAAGCGTACTGCTTGCAGGTATTATGGTTTTTTCCCTGGCAGCATGTGGTGATAACAGTGCCAATGATGCAGCAAACAAAGAAGAAGCCAAGAAATATGTATACCGCATGGAGGACATCGAAGCCGATTTTTTTGATGAAGAAACAAATATGGCTTCGGCATGTTTTGTTGACGGTAGAATTTACATGCTGACTTCCAAGTATGTTTATGGAGAAATGCAGGGAAACATTATGAATCTGGTTTCCTGCAAAACAGACGGTAGTGATGTAAAGACTGTGGAGTTATACAGTAACTTAACGGAAAATCCTTATTGGTATCCGGAGGGTGAATATCCGGAAGAAGGTGTGGAAGACGTAATGCCGCTGGAAAATACAGTGGTTACCGAAGAGGCAGTAACAGGGGAAGCAGTACCTGCGGATGAACCTGCCACGGAAGATACTGATGTGGCAGAAGAGGATGGCTTAGAGGAAGACGGCTCTTCAGATACAGAAGGTGAAGACGGACTTACCACTTACAAGGATGAATGGATGACTTCCCATTCCATGGATGAAAACGGTGTATACATGGTAATGGAAAGCTATGCGTACAGTTATGATGAGGAAGGTAATTACATTCCCGGGGAATCTACGTTGGAATTGTATGTATACGGACTGGACGGGGAACAACGCAGTCATGTTGTATTAAATGATGACCAGAATAATAATTACATGTATGTAAATTATATTGCAGCCGATAAAAACGGTAATCTGGCATTGCAGATGGATGCTGCTATCCGTATTGTTGACGAAAAAGGGAATACTGTAGATGAGATTGATATGTCTGCAGGCGGATATATCCAGAATATTTTTGTGGATAAGGACGGCGTCTTAAACATGATTGGTGTCAATGAAGAATACACCGAAGTGTTTTTGAAAACTTATAATATGCAGACAAAGCAGCCTGGGGAAGAAATCAAGTTACCGGGTATTTTAAATAATTATTATAATATTCGCGCAGGTAAGAGCTATGACTTGCTGTTAAGCAATTCTTCAGGTGTCTTCGGATATAATATCGGTGATGAGGATGTGACCCAGATTATGAGTTATATCAATTCCGATATGGATGGTTCCAATATCAATCAGGTATATGAAATGGAAGAGGGTGTGCTTTTCTGTACCTATTATGATGAAGAAACCTGGATGACAAAACTTGCATTGTGCACCTATGTGGACCCGGCGGATATTCCGGATAAGGAAATTATAAGCCTTGCATGCCACTATCTGGACTACTATTTGCGTACCCGCATTATTGAGTTTAATAAAGAAAGTGAGCAGTACCGTATTCTGGTAAAAGATTACTCTGCTTATGATACCCCGGAAGACTATACCGCAGGTATTACGAAGTTAAACAATGATATTTTAAGCGGCCAGATTCCTGATATTCTGGTTCTTGATACGAATATGCCCGTAGAATCTTATGTGGCAAAGGGCGTTTTAGCTGATATCGGTAAAATGATTGAAGAAGATGAAGGTCTGGACATGGACGACTACATGACCAATGTCTTTGATGCTTACAAAGTAGACGGTAAGCTTTACAGTGTGATTCCCAGTTTCTATGTAACCACTGTAATGGCAAAAACCGCAGATGTAGGGGAAGAGCCCGGTTGGACCATGGAAGAGTTACAGGCGCTTATGGATAAGTATCCGGATGCCAGTGCATTTGGTGAAACTTATACCCGGTCGGATATGTTAAGAACGATGTTAATGAACAATTATGCCCGTTTTGTTAACAGGGATACCGGTGAATGTAGTTTTGATTCACAGGAATTTAAGGATATGTTGGAGTTTGTGGCACAGTTCCCGGAAGAATATGACTGGGAAAACATGTCTGATGATTACTGGATGACATATGAATCCCAGTATAGAAGCGGTGCAACATTGTTAATGAGTGTGCATTTATCCGATTTCCAGGACTATGTATATAATGCCCACGGTTATTTCGGAGAACCCGTTACTTTAATCGGATATCCTTGTGAAGAAGGAAACGGTTCAGCGGTTATGGCAAACAACCAGTATGCCATTGCGGCAAGATCCGCCCATAAAGAAGGTGCGTGGGAATTCTTAAGATATTACCTGACAGAAGAGTACCAGACCGATGAAGAGGAAATGTCCTGGAGACTGCCTGTGTACAAAGAAGCCTTGCTGGCTAAGTTAGAAAAAGCACAGGAGAGACCTTATTGGGAAGATGAAGAGGGCAATAAGGAATATTATGACCAGTACTTCTGGATTGGTGATGAAGAATTTGTTTTAGATCCTCTTTCTAAGGAAGAAGCAGATGAGCTGTATGCATTTATTTGCTCCATAAATATGGCATATTCCTATGATGAAGATTTGTATGTCATTATTGAAGAAGACGCTGCAGCCTATTTTGAAGGTGACAAGAGTGTAGACGAGGTTGCTGAAATTATTCAGAGCCGTGCACAGGTTTACATCAATGAAAGCAGATAATGTTCTTCTGTAAGCTCATGACCATGCTCCTTAAGCCATTGCTTATGGATTGCATAGTCAGGTATTACGGAAGCAACCTTATTCCAGAAAGATTTGGAATGATTCATATGCGTAATATGGCAAAGCTCGTGGATGATAACATAGTCAATCACCGCGGGCGGTGCCATCATCAGACGATAATTAAAACTCAAAGTACCCGTTTGGGAGCAGCTGCCCCAACGGGTTTTTTGATTTCTAATCGTAATTTTTGTATAGGTGCCGCCGGTTAACTTTTGAAGTTCAGCACAACGTTTTGGAAAGTGTACTCTGGCGGCATTTTGAAAGCGTTTCTTTAAGGCTTCTGTTTGTTGTTTTTGCAAAGGGGTAAGAGCGGTAGCAGTTGCTTCGTTTCGCTCCAGCATTTGTGTATAATTCTTATATATCCAGTCACTTTTTTCCCGGATAAAGGATTCTATTTTACCTTTAGAAACATAAAAAGGTGCCCTTACCTGAACGGATGCATCTGCTTTTATCTGAATGCCGATACTTTTGCGGTCAGAAAAAACGATGTGGCAGGGCAGTGCTACATCTTTTTCCGGCAGGGTAAGGGTATAAGTATAGTTTTTATTTTGTGGTTTCGTGTAAAATAGGTTTCTCATAAACAGTTTATACGGTTTTTGTTGAATTGGTTACGTCGGTCAGGTGGTCTTACATGATGGCTATTCCGGCCACTTTAGTAACATGGCTACAGCACCGGAATGAACAGTGATAGCCGCAGCTTTACCGGAAATAAACTCATTGCTGATGCCGATAGGGAAGTCGTTGGTTACGGTGTGGGTATCTAACGGATATTTCATATTCGCAATGGATACCACGGATTCTTTTTCCAAACTGAATAAGGAAAGGTAGCCTTCCATGGAGGGCTGGAAATGTCGCACATCCCCGGTGGTGGAAACCATAATCATACCGTCTGCTTCCAATAAATAGCCGTCAGCACCGTTATTTTTTAAATATAGCAGGCACTGGATGTTGGCGATGGAGTGGTCAAGTCTGCCGCCCAGACCTCCGTAGATGCGAAAGGAAGTAAAACCTTTTGCCAGACCCCATTTTAAAGCCACTAACATATCGGTATCGTCTTTTTCAGGTTTTAGGCGCAACACCTTTTCAGGATAGTTTTCTTCTATTAATTGAATGGCGGTGGCCATTTCTTCATCTACCGAATCAAAATCCCCAATAATCACATCGGGCTCTAACGAAAGAAGACCACAGTAAAAAATACCACCGTCTACGGCAATTACAGTATCGGTTTCGGGATTGTAGTCGGGAATCTGCGCAACCGCAAAATCTCCGGCTCCGATGATGATGCATTTGGAGGTGGGGGAAGTGTTGAGGTTTTCTTGGGGCATAGTAAGTGTTATCCTTTCGGTACAATTTATTATTGTTATGCAAGAGCATAGATTATTGCTTTGTCAATATAGTTATTATAGATTTCTTTTGAGGTAAAGTAAAGGAGGTTGTTAGGAGAGGGGAAGAAATTTCTTGCTGATAGATTCGGCACAAGGGCTTTGGGGGGCTTTTTGGACCGAAGCGAGTGTGAGAAGAAGGATTTTGGGTATATACAAAAAAAGTTCGTTCCAGTACCCAATTCACACTCAAAAATCCCAATAAATAGGAGGTTTTTCGTTCATTTTGGGTATATAGAAAAAATCTTCTGCCAGTACCCAGAAAAATGTAAGTTTGTGGGTATATAGACACATTTTTTTGCTATATACCCACAGGGGGATTTTAAAAGGTTATTCTACTACAAAATCCGTCCACTCAACATGATTAAATACCATCACATCATTTGGTTTCGTCATACCGATTTTTTCATAAAAGGGAATGGCATTTTCATTCACACAGGTATACATGATTATGTTATCCATTCCACCCGCTAATTCGTGTAATCTACGAACTAATGCTTTACCAATTCCCTTTCCCGTATATTCACGAACGACTCCTAAATCAGTGATAAAGAGCCAGTATGCAAAATCTGTTATGCCAAAGCATACACCTATAATTTTATTCACTTCATTTCGTGCTACAAGACTAATGGAAACTTTATTGACTAATGTGTCTATTCGTTCTTCAAATCTTTCTTTTGGATATTGTGAACCTAAATCGGTATGCTTCAGAAATTCAATATATTCATCCGCTGTCAGGCGTTCTTCTTTTAGCGTATATTTCATTGTATTTTGTTCCTCCTACACCGCAAACTGCGCCATATATAAATCGTAGTAAGCG
>JAZNNL010000075.1:0-3705 GCA_045580245.1 Lachnospiraceae bacterium | reverse complement strand
ATTGCCAGAATGCAGGGAAAGAGAGGGGATAAAGATGCAGAATAATCAGGAAACATTGCTTAAAGTAGAGCATCTTTGCCAGTATTTCTCTGAATTAAAGGCAGTGGATGATGTAAGCTTTGAAATTAAAAAAGGGGAAGTGTTTGGTCTGGTAGGTGAGTCCGGTTGCGGTAAGACAACCACCGGCCGTTCCATTATCAAACTCTACAACATTACTTCCGGGGATGTATACTTTAAGGGCATCCGTATTGCGGCAGGAAAACGTTCCTATGTGAATGCCATTACCCAGGCAAAGGAAGATTATAAGGTAAAAATAGCTGCTGCGAATAGTGGGGAAGAGAAGAAAGCTTTAAAAGCGGAGCTTTCCCAAATCATTGCAGACAATAAAAAGAAAATGAAAGCGGCAGATTACGACCAGAAGAATTGTGATAAAGAATATTCCAAGAAACTGGTGGAAGAGGTAAAGGCAAACTATCTGCCTAAGATTGAAAATGCCGGCAGCGAAGAAAAATCCAAGTTACAGGCTGAGTACAAAAACGAACTGCGAAAAGCGAAAAGAACTAAGCTGGTAACACAGATTCAGATGATTTTCCAGGACCCCATCGCATCTTTGGACCCTCGTATGACTGTTCGTGAAATCATTGCGGAAGGTCTTGTAATTCAGGGGGAACGTAATAAAGAAGTCATTGATAAAAAAGTTTATGAGATGCTGGAACTGGTAGGGCTTGTGCGTGACCATGCCAGTCGCTATCCTCACGAGTTCTCCGGCGGACAGCGTCAGCGTATCGGTGTGGCACGTTCCATCATTATGAATCCGGAGTTAATTATTGCCGATGAACCCGTATCTGCATTGGACGTTTCCATTCAGGCACAGGTTATTAACCTCTTAAATGAACTGAGAGAAAAATTCGGACTGACCATTTTATTTATTGCCCATGACCTTTCTGTTGTAAAATATTTCTCTGACAGAATCGGTGTTATGTACTTTGGTAAGATGGTAGAGCTGGCAGATGCAGATGAATTGTTTAAAAATCCGCTGCATCCATACACCAAATCGTTATTGTCAGCAATTCCTCTGCCGGACCCTGTATACGAAAAGAGCAGAAAGCGAATTGTGTACAATCCTTTAGCAGACCACGATTATACCGTGGACAAGCCCACCTTCAGGGAAGTAGCACCGGGACATTTTGTAATGTGTAACGATGCGGAATTTGCAAAATATCAGGCAGAAATAAAGTAGGTTATGCGGTATGTGCATAAAAGGGGTATCGCGTAACAGGGAAGAGAGACCATGAACAAAAAGTTATTCAAACAGTATCTGATATATGCAGGTATTGCGGTTGTTATATTTGTCATATGCATATGGAACTGGGATTTGTTTGCAGCAATGACAATGAAAGAAAGGTTGCGGATTTTATCGGATTCTTTTTTGATACCCGCGGCACTGTTGGGAGGTATCGGTGCATTAAGCTGGATTGCGTCCCACGGTACTTTTGATATGTTAGGATATGCATTTTCTTCTCTGAAATCCCTGATGTTACATCCGAAACAAAAACAGGAGTCTTTCTATGAGTACAAATTAAGAAAAGAAGAGAAAACCGGTTGGTTGGCTCCCATGTTTGTTGTAGGAATGGTGTGTCTTCTTTTCAGTGTGATTTGTTTGGGTATCTATATGATATAAGTATTGAAACAGGTTTTTCGTATCGGAGTGGAGAACCTGTTTTTTTCTTGGGTTATAAAGATTGATTATTACACCCCGAAAGCGTATAATAATGCACGTAGGAAAACAATTTTGTATTTGTCAAAATCAATATACGGCTTGCTTATATTTGTATATATTGTATACAGCAAAAGAAAGGTTTGGAAATAGATGAAGATTGTCATTGTAGGTTGTGGTAACGTAGGCCGCTCCCTGGCAGAACAGTTAAGCCGGGAAGGACATAATATTACGGTTGTGGATGAAATTGAAGAAAAGGTGCGGGTAGTAGCAGATGCCTACGACATTATGGGTATCGTAGGAAATGGTGCGGTTTACAGTGTACAGATGGAAGCCGGTGTCAATGAAGCAGATTTGCTGATTGCAGTAACCGGACAAGATGAGCTGAATCTGCTTTGTTGTCTGATTGCCCGTAAAACCGGTGGGTGCCAGACTGTTGCCAGAGTGCGTAATCCTGTATATTACAAAGAAATTGCATATCTGAAAGAAGAACTGGGCTTATCGCTGGTAATCAACCCGGAATACGCGGTAGCAGCAGAAATGGCACGCCTTTTGAAGTTTCCTTCCGCTCTGAAAATAGATACCTTTGCCAAAGGAAGGGTAGAACTGGTTAAATATCGTGTTGCCGAGGAATCTGAACTTTGCAATATGCAGTTAAAAGATGTTGGTAGCAGGTTTAAAAGTAATGTACTGATTTGTGTTGTAGAACGTGGGGAAGAGGTTTATATTCCCGGTGGTAATTTTATGTTGCATGCAGGAGATATCATTACCATTGTTGCAAAATCTGCCAATATTGCAGCATTTTTCAGAAAGTTAGGAGCACCCACTACACGCGCAAAGGATGTTATGATTGTCGGTGGTGGAGAAACTACTTTCTATTTGGCTGAGATTTTGGCTGATATGGGAATTGCAGTTAAAATCGTTGACAAAGATAGAGAGCGTTGCGAAGAATTGAGCGAGTTATTGCCGGAGGCAATGATCATATGCGGTGACGGTACAGAAAGAGATTTGTTGTTAGAAGAAGGTTTGCCGACAGCCGGTGCATTTGTATCCATGACAAATGTGGATGAAGAGAATATCATGCTTTCTTTATTTGCCAAGACGCAAACCAAGGGAAAGATAATTACCCGAATTCATAGAATTTCGTATGACGAAATCATTGAAGAAATGGAACTGGGAAGTATTGTGTATCCAAAATCCATTACGGCGGAAACGATTATTAAATTTGTCCGTGCAATGCATAACTCTATGGGAAGTAATATTGAAACCTTGTACAGACTCAATGAAAACAGGGTCGAAGCACTGGAATTTTTGATAAAAGAAGATTGTCCTATTGTAGGAGTACCCTTACAGGAGTTGAAATTAAAAGAAAATATTTTGGTTTGTAGTATCAATCATAAAGGAACTATATTGACTCCCGGTGGACAAAGTGTGATTCAAGTGGGTGATACGGTAGTAATTGTAACTACGTCTACCGGTTTTCATGATATCAGGGATATTCTGGCATAGAGGTTGAAATAAGAGAATATGAACCATTCAATCATTCGTTATATTTTGTGCAGAGTACTGGAAATGGTCGGACTGATAATGTTGTTACCGTTTGCAGTAGGTGTATTGTATAGAGAGAAAGAAGCATTTGCGTATTTAATAGTTGCAGCAATAAGTTTTCTGATTGGCTTTGTGGGTAAACGTTTTAAACCGGAAAGCAAAGTGTTTTTTGCAAGAGAAGGTTTTGTAACAGTATCTTTAAGCTGGATAATATTAATTCTGGTAGGGCCGCTTCCATTTGTGCTTACCGGCGAAATTCCTTCGTATGTAGATGCGGTTTTTGAAACAATTTCCGGTTTTACTACAACCGGTGCGACAATCTTATCTGACGTGGAGATATTATCTAAGTGTACACAGTTCTGGAGGCTGTTTACCCATTGGATAGGAGGTATGGGAGTACTGGTATTAATAATGGCTATCCTGCCGCTTTCCGGCGGGTA
>JAZNNL010000074.1:0-7432 GCA_045580245.1 Lachnospiraceae bacterium | reverse complement strand
AGAGCCCTCACAGAGTCGGAAATCGCCTTATTACAGAATGGGAAGGAAAATCCCTTAAAGCAAAAGCTTCAGGATTTTAAAGCGGTTATTTTTGATTTGGACGGTACCCTGGTAGATTCCATGTGGATGTGGGAAAAGATTGATATAGAATATTTGGGCAGATATGGAATTCCTTTACCTGATAAGCTGCAGGAATCCATTGAAGGTATGAGTTTTTCCGAGACTGCAGTCTATTTTAAAGAGCGCTTTGGCCTTACGGATAGTCTGGATAAGATTAAGGCAGACTGGAATGAAATGGCCTGTGAAAAATATCGCAGGGAAGTGCCTTTTAAAGAAGGAGCCTTTGGTTTTTTACAGTTTTGTAAAAAGCATGGCATCCGATTAGGTGTTGCTACCAGTAATTCCAGGGAACTTGTGGAGTGCGTAGCTGAGGCGCTGGATTTGCATGCCTATATGGACTGCATTATGACAGCCTGTGAAGTAAAGAAAGGCAAACCGGCTCCGGATATCTATCTTGCAGTGGCAAAAAAGCTTAATGCAGAGCCCGGTGAATGCCTTGTTTTTGAAGATATTCTTCCCGGAATTCAGGCCGGCAAAAATGCTGGTATGACCACCTGTGCTGTCGCAGATGCTTATTCTGAAAATGTGCGGACAGAAAAGATGGAACTGGCAGATTATTTTATAGAAGATTATAACGAACTGTTACCATAAAGTGATTTTAGATTATATATAGTGGAGGCACTTGCGTGTATAACGGATTTTTACCTGTCAACCGACAGGAAATGGAAGAAAGAAATATATCACAATTTGACTTTGTTTATGTTATCGGGGACGCTTATGTGGATCATCCGTCTTTTGGTCCGGCAATTATCAGCCGTGTATTGGAATCCAGAGGATATAGTGTGGGTATTATTTCACAGCCGGATTGGAAAGATGATAAGAGTATTGATGTTTTTGGACGCCCCAGACTTGCTTTTTTAATCAGTGCAGGTAATATGGACAGTATGGTGAACCATTATTCGGTGTCTAAAAAGCGAAGAGCAACGGATGCCTATACGCCCGGCGGGGAAGCGGGAAAAAGACCGGATTACGCTACGGTTGTATATGGAAATCTGATTCGGCGCACTTATAAAGATGTGCCAATTGTTATCGGTGGAATAGAAGCCAGCCTGCGCAGAATGGCACATTATGATTATTGGTCCGATAAATTCAAACGATCCATACTCTTAGACAGTCAGGCGGATTTGATTTCTTACGGTATGGGCGAAAAAAGCATTGTGGAAATTGCAGATGCCCTCAACAGCGGAATTGCAGTAAAGGATATTACCTTTATTCCGGGAACAGTCTACAAAACAAAGACCCCTGAGAATATCTATGACGGACAGGTTTTGCCGGATTATGATACCATGAAGGAAAATCCTGCAAAATATGCAGAAAGTTTTGGGATACAATATCAAAGTACCGACCCCTTTACGGGAAAGACGCTGGTAGAAGGGTATCCCGGCGGTATTTATGTGGTACAAAATCCACCCCAGCCGCCACTTACCACAGAGGAAATGGATGCGGTGTACGCATTACCTTATATGCGCACCTATCATCCATCCTACGAAGAAAAGGGTGGTGTCCCTGCCATAGCGGAAATTAAGTTTTCCCTTATCAGTAACAGAGGATGCTTTGGCGGTTGCAGCTTTTGTGCCCTGACCTTTCATCAGGGGCGTACCATTCAGGTAAGGAGCCATGAATCCATTATCGAAGAAGCAAAGCTGTTAACGGAAGATAAGGATTTTAAGGGATATATCCATGATGTAGGAGGCCCTACCGCAAACTTCCGGTTTCCATCCTGTGAGAAGCAACTGGAGCACGGTGTCTGTAAAAATAAACAGTGTCTGTTTCCGAAACCCTGCGGAAACTTAAAAGTAGACCATTCGGATTATCTGGCACTTTTGCGTAAGTTGCGCAAATTGCCGAAAGTAAAGAAAGTCTTTGTCCGTTCCGGTATCCGGTTCGATTATCTGATGGCAGATACAGATGATACTTTCTTTAGAGAACTGGTACAATACCACGTTAGCGGACAGTTGAAGGTTGCACCTGAGCATATTTCCGATGCGGTATTAAAACGTATGGGTAAACCGGAAAATGCAGTGTATGAAAAGTTTACCGCAAAGTACAAAAAGCTGAATGAGCAGCTTGGATTAAAACAGTTTTTAGTGCCTTATTTAATGTCTTCCCATCCCGGTTCTACGTTAAAAGAAGCAGTGGAACTGGCGGAATATTTACGTGATTTGGGCTATATGCCGGAGCAGGTACAGGATTTTTATCCCACACCCTCTACCATATCCACGGTTATGTATTATACCGGACTTGACCCCAGGGATATGAAACCGGTTTATGTATGTAAAAATCCCCATGAAAAGGCAATGCAAAGAGCTTTGATACAGTACCGAAATCCAAAGAATTATGATTTGGTGGTGGAAGCGTTAAAGGCGGCGGGCAGGGAGGATTTAATCGGTTTTGATAAGAAATGTCTGGTCCGCCCCAGAAGAACTGCAGATTACAGAAAACAGACTGACCGAGTCAGTCAAGGCAAAACAAAGCATTTACCTGTGGGTAAGAAACAAGAGGGCAATAAACCGAAGAAGACAATCCGGAACGTGCACAGAAAAAAAGGAAAATAATGGAGGAGCATGCTATGAAAAATATTATTATCATTACCGGAGCATCTTCCGGTATCGGTCAGGAATTTGCGTTACAAATTGATACGGCGTTTTCTAATATTGATGAAATCTGGTTGATTGCAAGAAGAGAAGAACGCATGGAAGAAGTTGCAAAAGTAATGGAACATGCAACAAGGCTCATTCCCATGGATGTTTCGGATGAGTATGCCATGGATGATTTGGAAGCCCTTATGGATGCAGAAGACGTAGTGGTACGTATGTTAATTAATGCGGCAGGCTTTGGTCTGATGGGCGAGTTTAACGATATTCCTTTTGAAGAACAAAATGATATGCTTTTGGTAAACTGCGAAGCGTTATCTAAGCTCACCTATATGGTATTGCCTTATATGGCAAAAGGAAGCCGTATTATCCAGATGGCTTCCGCAGCTGCCTTTATGCCTCAGCCCGGATTTGCGGTTTATGCGGCAACCAAATCCTATGTGCTTAGCTTTTCCAGAGCCCTTAACAGGGAACTGGCTGACAGAGGCATTTATGTGACTGCAGTGTGTCCCGGACCTGTAAATACGGAATTTTTTGATGTGGCAGAACGATACGGCGAGACACCTATGGTAAAGAAACTGACTATGATTACTTCTGAAAAATGTGTATCCGATGCGTTGCGTGCCTCTTATTTTAAGCAGGATATGGTTGTGCCCGGCTTTACCATGAAGGCTTCTTTGCTGGCTACAAAATTATTGCCCCATTCTGTGGTATTAAATATCACGAACCTCTGGAAATAATTGATTTTTGGCTCTGTTTAGAGTATAATTATAAATATTATTCTATAAGAGGGACATCTATGCAAAAGAGAAAACACCAAAAGAGGAATAAGTTTATTGTTTTTAATGTTTTAGTCATTGCAATATCCTGTATTATATTAGCTTCTTTCTGGAGTTATATTGAAAGAACGGAACATTTACCCCATTATTCTGTTTCTTATAATAGCAATGACTCTTATCACACGGATGAAACATCTTTTGTTAGTGTAAATCAGGATGAGGAGCATTTTCACGGCTTTGAGGATTTTTTGCATGTGGATGCTGAATATTTATATCCGGAAGACAGTATTAAAGTTAATAATCCGGTGTATGATTTTACGGTCAATGTTGCCAAAGCATGGTTACAGGAACCGAATATGCATATCATTGGTGCCCAGTACGACATTACGGTTACCAATAACAGCCTGCAGGATATTACGGACTGGTATATTCAGATAGGAATTCATGACAGAACCAAAATTGACAGTTACTGGAGCGGAGAATTTTATTCTGACAATACATTACTTACCATAAAGCCACTGGATTATAATAATGTAATTCCGGCAGGTGAAAGTATCAGCTTCGGATGTGTTCTGCATACGCCTTTGGCGGTTATGTATATAGAAGAGTGCTCCCTTGTGTATTACACTGAATGTGTTATTTGGCAGTATCCGTTGTTCTGGATTATTGTGGCGATACTGGTCAGCCTGTTAATCATTGATTTAGCGTATATTATTTCTGCTTTCAGAATGCGAAAGTATAAAAAACAAAGAGAACATGATTTACGAATCATCGATGAATCCCTAAGAACCTTTGCCCATATCATCGACGCAAAAGACTGTTATACCAGAGGACATTCCATCCGTGTGGCAATCTATTCCAGGGAAATTGCCATGCGTATGAAAATGGACGAAGATGCCTGTCAGCATTTATACTATATTGCTTTGTTACATGATATTGGTAAGATAGGTATCTCGGATGCAATTTTACAAAAGCCCGGCGCATTGACGAAAGAAGAACGTAATGTCATAGAGACCCATGTTACGATTGGCGGTGAAGTATTAAAAGACTTTACTTCTTTACCCGGAATTGCGGAAGGTGCATTATATCATCACGAACGATATGACGGAAAAGGCTATCCTAACGGCTTAAAGGGAGATGAAATTCCTTTGTTTGCCCGTATTATTTGTGTGGCGGATTCTTTTGATGCCATGAGTAGTGCCAGATGTTACCGTCCCAAACTGGAGTTGGATTATATCTTAAGTGAATTAAAGGATAAATCCGGTTCACAGTTTGATCCGGTAATTGCCAAATATATGATTGAAATGATTGAAGAAGGAGTTGCCCCCATCGAGGAAGAAGATGGTGACGGTATATGTTTCCATGAGCATTAAGCGTATGTTTTCTACAGATAGCGTAAAAGGTACTAAAAACTATCTGGATACACAGAAAAAATATGAGATTATCAGGACGATGCTTTATTTTGGTATTTCCCTTTCTTTATTTGCGGCAGGGTGGATTACCACCGGAGAGCGGACAAATTTATTAACAATAGTTGCCATACTAGGTTGCTTACCTGCCAGTAAGAGTCTGGTGGGTGTCATTATGTTTTGTAAATCAAAAAGCCTTTCATCACAGGACGCAGCAATCATCGAACCAAATTCCCAAGGGTTAACCTGTCTCTACGATTTGATTTTTACAACCAGGGAAAAAAATTATCCGGTTTTACATATGGCTGTCTGCTGTAATACCATTGTGGGATATATGCCGGCTGATAAAGATAAATCAAATAAAAAGAAGCTTTTAGATGAAAAGGTTTGTGAAGAACATCTGGTTACCTGTTTAAAGGTAGACAATTTTAAAGATGTAACCGTCAAAATTTTCAGAGATGTGAATAAATATGCCAACCGGCTTGCACAAATGCAGGAATTGCAGACTGATGAAACGTATTCATCAGGTATTTGTAACACATTAAAGAGTATTGCTCTCTGATTTCGGAGGATATATGCAGACTTTTCAAATTAAGGAAAATCAGGCCGGCCAAAGGCTGGATAAATTTTTGCATAAGTTTATGCCAGAGGCCACAACCGGTTTTCTATACAAAATGCTTCGTAAGAAAAATATTGTGTTAAATGGTAAAAAAGCAGAAGGAAAAGAAATGCTGGCAGTAGGTGATACTGTCTCTTTCTTTTTTTCTGATGAAACCTTTTCTAAACTTACAGGGAATGCAATTGCTGGCGACATACCCCCGGTTCCTGCCCGTATAGCAAATAAGATTGCGGAATATAGGAATGCATACAATATTTTAAAAGACATCCAGGTAATATATGAAGATAACAATATTCTTGTATTAAACAAACCCGCAGGCGTACTTTCCCAAAAGGATGATAGCGGGTTGTTGTCTGCCAATGAATGGATGATTGGGTATCTGCTTGAAACAAATAAAATATCAGAGGAAACGCTTAAGACCTTTAAACCCTCCGTGCAAAACCGTCTTGACCGTAATACCGGCGGTATCGTACTTTGTGGTATCTCTTTAGCGGGAAGCCAGCTTTTGGCAAAACTGATTCATGACAGAAGCCTGAAAAAGTTTTATGCAACCATTGTAAAAGGGCAGGTTTTAAAGGAAGCAAGAATACATGGGTATTTGGAAAAGAACCATAAAACCAATGCAGTTAAGATATCCCAAAAGAAAACACCCGGCAGCAATGAGATTCATACGGCATATAAACCGCTGTTAACAGGAGATAAATGCAGCTTATTGGAGGTAGAACTGATTACCGGTAAGACCCATCAGATCAGAGCACATATGGCCAGTATCGGACATCCCATACTGGGGGATACCAAATACGGCGAAAGAGAGTTTAATGCTGTTTATAAAAAGAAATTCGGTATTTCGCACCAGCTATTACAGGCAGTGCGTGTGGAGTTTCCGGCTTTGGAGGCCCCCTTTGATACGCTGAGTCAAAAAGTGTTTACCGCTACATTACCTGACCCGTTTAAGGAGGTACTTAAGGATGGCAACATGGAATTCCAGAGGTCTTAGGGGTTCGACCTTGGAGGATTTAATCAACAGGACCAATGAAAAGTATGCTGAAAACGGTCTGGCATTGATTCAAAAAATCCCAACGCCTATCACACCAATTAAAATTGATAAAGAACACAGACATATTACTTTAGCCTATTTTGAGCAGAAGAGTACCGTAGACTACATCGGTGCCGTACAGGGAATCCCGGTCTGCTTTGACGCCAAGGAATGTGCGGTAGATACCTTTTCCTTACAAAATATTCACGCCCATCAGGTTGAATTTATGGGTAAATTTGAAAAACAGGGCGGTATTGCATTCTTTTTGATTTATTACACCGCCAAAGATGAGTTTTATTATCTTCCCTATGAAATGTTACGGTACTTCTGGGACAGGGCGCAGGAAGGCGGCAGGAAAAGCTTCCGCTATGAAGAGTTGAATCCGGACTATATCGTACCTAAGAAACAAGGTGTTTTAGTTCCATATCTGGAAGTTTTGAAAAAAGATTTGGAAGACAGGGAATAGTTTGCTTGACAAATGTATGCGCTTTCAGTATACTACATATAGTTTTATGTGCTAATTTGCTAATATGGTAGCACGTTAGCGTGATAAAGTAGAACGGAATGGAGCATTTATGCAAGAAGTTTCGAACTGCGAAAGATGTAAATTATGAATGAGGAATAAGCGAGGTTTTTATGAATAAGAACTTATTACATACACCGGAAGGTGTCAGAGATATTTATGGTATGGAGTACGCCAGAAAGTTGGCTGTTGAAGAGAATATCCGCAAAAAGCTCTTTTCTTTCGGTTATGAGGATATCCAGACCCCAACATTTGAATATTTTGATGTGTTTTCCAGAGAAGTAGGTACTACCACATCCAGAGACTTATACAAATTTTTTGATAAAGAAGGCGATACCCTGGTTTTGCGTCC
>JAZNNL010000073.1:0-5463 GCA_045580245.1 Lachnospiraceae bacterium | reverse complement strand
GGGCTCATCATTGATTTCCCAGTGAATACCGTCCTTGGAAAAGCCTGCAAAAATGTCCATGCTGACGGAACGGCTGTCACAACGGAATACGCCCGCAAACCCGTCACCAAAAGGGACTACCGCACTGTTAAACACACTGTTGGAGCGGGAAATGGCATCCCTGCCGATAATTGGGTTTTCCTTGTAACGCCATACAGGCATACGATACCCTGCTTCTTTTTCCTGCCAGGGAATATTTGGTAAATTGTTTCCGATAATCTTACTCATAGGTAACCTCCCGATTTGTAATATTGCTTGTTGACTACTATAAGCATATCACAAAATACTTCTTTTGTTAATTCCTATTACACAAATTGCCTGGGGATTTTTAGCCAGATGCTCTATGGTTTCCTGCAAACCGGTAAAGCCCTTTTCGCCCAAAGGCATTGCAATATAGGTATTCCCTTTGCGATAATAGGCGTTGTGGGCGAAATATTCCCCTCTCTCGTTTTTGGTAACGCATACCGTATGCACGAACTGCATAATATCCTCTTTGTTGTTGTACACCGTTACAATGTTTACTGTATAGTCCTTACCAATCCGGTTTATGACTTCCGTATCCCGGCTCATGGTCATACAAGTATCAAATCCATTCTTTTGAAAATAGCGGTAAATTGCCCGGGGAGATACGCCCCATCTGCCGCTTAGCACCACGCCCTGCTTTTCAAATGACGCAATCAATTCCGGCAGGGTATCTTTCCCTACGTCTTCTCCCAACGCAAGCAATGCATTGTACACCGCAAACACACCGCAGCCGGACTTCTGCATGGTGGGATTTTTCCCTTTGCCAATCAGTACCTCTTTCCACTCTCTCTGGTTTTCAATATAGCCCGGTTCTTCTTTTAAAGGACTTATTTGGGCATCGGAAAGCACCGCACTGTTTGCTTCCTTGTGAGTGGCAATCAGGCGGTTAGAAACGCCGGACAGCTTTCTGAACAGGTCGTAGAACCTTATCACTGTCTTGTTGCTTATTCTTTTGGGGATGAAGGATTTAAATATATTATTCAATATGCATGCTCCTAATTCTGCGTGGGTGTTTCCACCTGTTCCATGGCAGACTCCTTGGTAATCTGCTTGCCCCAGTTGCAAATAGGACAGGAAATAAAATATTCACTACTCATCGGAATCATGGGAATCCAATATAAAGCAAACCATTTTCTCCTGCGAAAAATTTTGTACTTGGATATATTGTTGCAGTGCCCGCACTGATACGAACGCTGCGAATATCCATATACTTTTTCTGTATTTTTTGTTCCCCAGATTATGAACATGGTTATCCTCCGTATATAGGTTGCTTTCTCTCTCAAACTGCATTTTATCATATTTCCGGGTATATGGGAATTACGAAAAAATATATAAATCAGATTCTATACCACTCCATTAATATGCATTTGATTCCGGGGATGCTTATTTTTCAAAATATCTGCCTGTTTGCCTGCTGCCACATGAATATATATCTGTGTAGTGTTAATGGAACTGTGCCCCAAAATCTGTTGTACGCAGCTGACATCCACTCCTTCCTCTATCAAATACGTCGCAAAGGAATGACGAAACATATGGGGCGTGATATGCCTTTCAATTCCTGCCTGCTCCGTATAATGCTTCAACATTCCACGAATCGACTGCTCCGTAAAACGGCTGCCTCTTTGATTAATAAAGAAGTAGCCGCTTTTCTTGATTGCCTTTTCATTCTCTTCATAGTATTTCCTCAAAAGCTGTAATATCGAGTCCTCCCCAATTTGGATGTATCTCTCTTTCCCGCCCTTGCCCATAAAGCGTATTAATCCTGAATACAAATTCACACAATCATATCTGATATTTGAAATTTCATAAACCCGGGCTCCCGTAGCAAAAAAGACTTCCACTACCGCTAAATCTCTAAGTGCAAATCTGCTTTCTTCCCTATCATTGCTATTTAAAGTAAAGTACATATAATTCAATATCCGTTCAATTTCTTCCCTTGGAATAATCCTGGGCAACACTATATTTTCCTTAAATCTGACCTTTATTCTCCTACCGCAAACTATTTCTTTCTTGCAACTGTTACACGCATAAAAACCATATTTATGCACCTTTTATTGCTATATTCGCCGTATCGCGCCCGGTGTACCGGCCACAATGTGCCGTGTATTTATCTTTGTCTGCCTTTTTTCTTGCACCTGCCTCTTCTTTATCTTACAATATACTTATAACTACATTACCAACATCGGCACAATAAACCCAATGCATTTTTCCCGAATAATGATAAGGAGGTCCCCATGGCACTGTTACATGTAAATTTTTATTCTGAGGTTTTGCAAATGTCCGTGAATATGGATGTGATTCTGCCCCAGCAGACCCGTTCCCAGATTGGCATGGAAAATACCCGACGAGAGGGCAAATATCCCACCATTTATCTGTTGCACGGCTTAAGTGATGACCACACCATCTGGCAAAGACGCACCTCTATTGAGCGGTATGTCAGCGAACTGGGCGTTGCAGTGGTTATGCCCACCACCCATCGCGCTTTTTATACGGATACCACTTACGATATGCCTTATTTTACGTTTGTTTCCAAGGAGCTGCCTGCTATTTGCAGGGATTTCTTCCCCAATATGTCCGACAAACCGGAGGATACCCTGGCTGCCGGGCTTTCCATGGGCGGATACGGTGCATGGAAACTGGCACTTGCCGCACCGGATACCTTTGGTGCAGCCGCATCTTTATCCGGCGCCCTGCATATGGCACAAAACAACCGTATGGTAACAGAAATGCAGACGGAGCGTCGCGCCTTTTGGGAAGGGATTTTTAAAGATCCCCTGAAAGTAGCCGGTACGGAAAACGATTTGATGTTTCTGGCTGAAAAACTAAAAGCCTCCGGAAAACCGCTGCCCAAGCTGTTCGCATGGTGCGGTACCGAAGACTTTCTGTATGAAGATAATATGTATGCATGGAACAAGGTCAAAGAACTGGGTTACGAATTAACCTGTTCCACATCAGAGGGCGACCACTCCTGGCCCTATTGGGACCTGCACATTCAGGATGTGCTGAAGTGGTGGCTTCCCGGTTAATCCGGCTTTACTTCTTCTACCGAAACAATACAATAGGTCCGGACTTCTCCGCTTACTTCCTGCAAAGTAAACCGATAGGTGTTTCCTTCTGTGAGGGTAACGGTGAGGTCCGGTGCAGGTATTGCTTCCACCAACTCCCCTTCTGCGGTACGTAACCGATATAGGGTTTCGGTTTCTTCCTGTCCGGCAACTTTTTCACAGACAATACTTTCCACCGTCATGATACCGCTCATTTGTACGGCACTTTCCGCCTGCGCTACATTCTCTCCTACCTCTTTTGCTTCCTCACACTCTGCCACCGCTTCTTCGTCCGCTTCTGCATAAAGGTCTTCTAGTATACTGTCTAACTCGGCCTCTTCATTACTATAGCTGTAGGAATCACTGTCCGTATCCGTGGTTACCGTCACGCCACCGTTGGTACCTCCTGCTGCCGCACCTTCTGCCACGTCCCTGGCTGCTCCGGCATCTGCGGTATCCATAGCGACTCCGGCATCTGCGGTATCCATGGCTGCATTTTCGGACTGCGCCAGTCCACCGCTTTTATCCAATAAAAACCATGCGCCGGGAATCAGCACTGCCAGAAACAGTACCGCTGCGGCTGCTTTCATAAACCGGGTATATTGATAGATTTTTTTAGGTTTTTGTGCAGATGAGGGATTCTCTTTCTGCGCCGGTTGCGCCAAGGCAAACGGGTTATCCTGCTTACGCTCCTCTACTACAGGTTTCTCCGGTAATGCGGATGCGATCCGGTTCCACAAATCCGGCGTTTCTTCCTGTATGGACTTTCTGTATGCTTCTTCCAGATTATTCATATCCGCACCTCCTTAACGTTTTGATTGCCTGGTTGTAGCGCCACGCCACTGTACCCAGCGGCTCTTCTAAAATGTCAGCAATTTCCTGAAAAGTCATCTGTCCCATGATTTTCATGTGCACAACCTTCCGCTCCGCTTCCTTAAGCTTTGCCATGGCTTCCTGTATGGTCATTTCCGCCAGCACTTCTGTTTCCACGCTGTTGGGATTTTCTTTTGCCTGCATCCAATCTGCTTTTTGGGCAATACTCGCCCCTCCGGTATCTTCTTCCCTGCTTTCTGAAAAATCTACCGGCTCTTCTCTTTTCCGTTTCCTGATATAGTCCACCGCCATATTGCGGGCTATGGTTGCCATCCAGCCTTTGTGCCCCCTGCCGGGCTTATAGGTATCCGACTTTTCCCACAGGCGGATAAAAAAGTCGCTTGTAATATCTTCCGCCTCTTCTTTATTTGCCAAAAGCCCCCGCACTATACCGTAGATGTAGGAAACATATTCTTCGTAGACTTCCTTCAGTCCCTCTTTATCGCCGTTATTCATGGCGGTAATACATGCTTCAAATTTTGCCTCCGTCACGGCTTTATCCTTTCCGAATCCTTTTCCTGTCGTCGGAACGCTCCGGCGTCTTTCAAGCCACCGGATTTCTCCTTTTCGACACTCTTTTGCGCCACCGCGTTCTTCCTTTCCGACGCTCTTTTTCTTTACCGGATTTGGGCTTCCGGTTAAGATACGGTTAAAGAGATTCTTTTTTTGGTAAAATTTTTACTCATTCTTTTTTATTAAATATACAAAATTCACTCCATATATAGAAAAAGAATAACACAATCCTGCTGCAAACTCCACTCCTTAATTGTTATATACCATCTTTTTGGGTATATACAAAAAAATTGGTCTTATATACCCATAAAAATCCAAAATACTGGGTATAGAAGACTATTTTTTAATATATACCCCTTTCCTCTCAAAGCCCAGCGTTCCCTATAAAGCAGTCCATAGAAATCCTTTTTGTCCCTACATCTTATGTACAATTGTTTACAAAAAAACACCGGCAAAGACGTTTAACTCTTTAACCGGTGTTTTACTTATTCGTTTTATTTGGGGCACGCATTGTCCGGCGTACTCCTTTTTTATATTTCTATTCTTTTATACTTCTATACTGTATTCCGCTTCAAAAACTTCGCCACCTTTAAGGGTATTGCCCCATTCACGGTCTGCGAGAGTACCGGTAAAGTCCACTTTATCGCATCTGCCGTACCAGGGCTCAATGCAGATAAAAGGTGCATTCTTTCCGGGAGGCGTCCACACACCGAATAACGGTGCCGTGAAGTTTACGGTAAGATAAGGCTTTTTGTCTGCGTCCAAAAGGGCAACTTTGCCGGTCTGGTTATTTTCGATAACCAGCGCATCATCCGCAAAGACTTCTTCGGTAACCGGTAAAATCCCGCCTGCTTCCAAAGGAATTTCTACCACGGTATCGCTTGCCAGTCCGCCTTCCAGTTTGCGGGCTTTGATACTGTTTACGCCTTCAAAGCTGATATAACAGGTAATCTTGTCTGCCTCTCTTAAA
>JAZNNL010000072.1:0-3092 GCA_045580245.1 Lachnospiraceae bacterium | reverse complement strand
GGTTGAAGTTATCGCAGGTGTAAACACACCTCAGGAAACTGTAGACACTATCGTTAAGATTTCCGAAGGAATCGGCAAGACCCCCGAACAGGTAAATGAAGCAGCAGGTTTCGTAGTAAACCGTATCCTGATCCCTATGATCAACGAAGCAGCTTTCATCAAAATGGAAGGTGTATCCGATATCGCAGGTATTGACGCAGCTATGAAGTTAGGTGCAAATCATCCTATGGGACCCCTGGAACTGGGTGACTTCATTGGTCTGGACATCTGCCTTGCAATTATGGATGTTCTTTACAATGAAACAGGTGACAGCAAGTATCGTGCATGTCCTCTTATCCGTAAGATGGTACGTGGCGGTAACCTTGGTGTTAAGAGCGGCAAGGGCTTCTACGTATACAACGCAGACAGAACCAAAACTCCCGTTGATGCTCAGTAATTAATGCAAAATTATATAAATGGAGGAAATATTATCATGGATTTCACTTTAAGTAAAAAGCATGAAATGGCACGTGCTCTTTTCAGAGAGTTCGCTGAAAAAGAAGTAAAGCCTTTCGCACAGGAAGTTGACGAGACCGAAGAATTCCCTCGTGCAACAGTTGAGAAAATGGCTAAGGCTGGTTTCTTAGGTATTCCCGTACCCAAGGAGTACGGCGGACAGGGCTGTGATATTTTAACTTACGCTATGTGTGTAGAAGAACTTTCCAAAGTTTGCGGTACTACAGGCGTTATCGTATCCGCTCATACCTCTCTTTGCTGTGACCCTATTCTGACTTACGGTACAGAAGAACAGAAGCAGAAATACTTACCTGATTTAGCAAGCGGTAAGAGACTGGGTGCTTTCGGTTTAACCGAGCCCGGCGCAGGTACCGATGCTCAGGGTCAGCAGACCAAGGCTGTTTTAGACGGCGACGAATGGGTATTAAACGGTTCCAAGATTTTCATTACCAACGGTAAAGAAGCAGAAGTATATGTTATCTTCGCAGTAACCGGTATGATTGAAAAGAAACCCGGCAAATTTATGAAAGAAATTTCTGCATTTATCGTAGAAAAAGGCACTCCCGGATTCAGCTTCGGTACCAAAGAAAAGAAAATGGGTATCCGTGGTTCATCCACTTACGAATTAATCTTTACAGATTGCCGTATTCCTAAGGAAAACTTACTTGGTAAGCAGGGACAGGGCTTCAAGATTGCAATGCATACTCTGGACGGCGGACGTATCGGTATCGCTGCTCAGGCACTGGGTATCGGTGAAGGCGCTCTTGAAAGAACCATCGAATACACCAAGGAAAGAAAGCAGTTCGGTCGTTCCATCGCAGCTCAGCAGAACACCCAGTTCCAGCTGGCAGATATGGCTACCAAGGCTCAGGCAGCTCAGTTACTGGTTTACAAGGCAGCTTGCAAGAAAGACCAGTATCAGGCAGACCACAAGACCGCTTACGGTGTAGAAGCAGCTATGGCTAAGTTATACGCAGCAGAAATGGCTATGGAAGTTACTACCAAGGCTGTTCAGTTACACGGTGGTTACGGTTACACCAGAGAATACGACGTAGAACGTATGATGCGTGATGCTAAGATTACCGAAATTTACGAAGGTACCAGCGAAGTTCAGAGAATGGTTATCTCTGCTGATTTGCTTAAGTAAGACGGTGCCACATAAAAACACAAATAATAATAAGGAGTGAATATACAATGAAAATCGTTGTTTGTATTAAACAGGTTCCTGATACTAAGGGCGGCGTTAAATTCAATCCCGACGGTACTCTGGACAGAGCTGCTATGATGACTATTATGAACCCTGATGATAAAGCAGGTTTGGAAGCAGCACTTAGATTAAAAGATCAGTACGGTGCAGAAGTTACCGTGATTACCATGGGTCTTCCCAAGGCAGAAGATGTATTACGTGAAGCATTAGCTATGGGTGCTGACAAAGCAATCTTAGTTACCGACAGAGTACTTGGTGGTGCTGATACTTGGGCAACTTCCCAGACTCTTGCAGGTGCTATCCGTAACTTAGAATATGATTTAATCATTACCGGACGTCAGGCTATCGACGGTGATACCGCTCAGGTAGGTCCTCAGATTTCCGAACATTTAAATATTCCTGTAATTTCTTATGCACAGGACATCAAGGTAGAAGGTAACAGCGTTATCGTAGAACGTCAGTATGATGACAGATATCACGTATTAAAGGCTCAGATGCCTTGTCTGGTAACTGCTCTTGGCGAATTAAACGTACCTCGTTACATGACTCCCGGTGGTATTTTCGATGCTTGCGAAGCAGAAATCACTGTATGGGGCAGAGCAAATCTGGTAGATGTTGAAGATTCCAACTTAGGTCTGAAGGGGTCACCTACCCAGATTGCTAAGGCTTCCGATAAGGTAAGAAAGGGTGCCGGCGAAAAGGTTACCTTAGATCCTACAGAAGCTGTTGACTACATTGTTGGCAAGATGAAAGAAAAGCATGTCATCTAATGCATGCAAAAGAAAATTATTGGAGGAATAACAATGAACTTAGAAGAATATAAAGGCGTATATGTCTTCGCGCAGCAGGTAGACAATTGCATCGATAACATTGCCTTCGAGCTGATTGGTAAAGGTAAAGACCTGGCAGCTGATTTAGGCACTGAAGTAACTGCTGTATTAGTTGGTAGCGACGTTAAAGGCTTAGCTGATGAACTGGCTGCATACGGCGCTGACAAGGTTATCGTAGTAGATGACCCTGAATTAAAAGAATACAGAACCGAGCCTTATGCACATGCACTGGCATCTGTAATCAACGAATTCAAGCCTGAAATTTTATTAGTAGGTGCAACCGCAATCGGTCGTGACTTAGGTCCCCGTGTATCCGCAAGAGTACACACCGGTCTGACTGCAGACTGTACACAGCTGGAAATCGGTGATTTCCCTATCAATCCCATTCCCGGTAAAGAGCAGAAGCACAACCAGTTACTGATGACCCGTCCTGCATTCGGTGGAAACACTATCGCAACCATCGCTTGTCCTGACTTCCGTCCTCAGATGGCTACCGTACGTCCCGGCGTTATGCAGAAGGCTCCTAAGGTAGAAGGTGCAAAGGCAAACATCGTTGAATT
>JAZNNL010000071.1:0-15399 GCA_045580245.1 Lachnospiraceae bacterium | reverse complement strand
TGAGGGAGATACCTTACCTCTCGGCACCCACGAACTGACCTTTGTAACGGCGCCCATGGTACATTGGCCTGAGGTAGTGGTATCCTATGATAAAAAGGACAAAGTATTGTTTTCTGCGGATGCCTTCGGCAAATTCGGTGCACTGGATGCAGAGGAAGACTGGGCCTGTGAAGCCAGACGTTACTATATCGGGATTGTAGGGAAGTACGGCGCACAGGTACAGGCTCTCTTGAAAAAAGCTGCCGGTTTGGATATACAGATTATTTGCCCTCTTCATGGTCCCGTACTGACAGAAAATCTGGGATATTATCTGGGCTTATATGATACATGGTCAAGCTATCAGCCGGAGGAAGAAGGGGTAATGATTGCCTATTCTTCTGTTTACGGCAATACCAAAAAAGCAGCCTTGCAGCTGGCAAAACTGTTAGAAGAAAAAGGATGTCCCAAAGTGGTGGTGAATGATCTGGCTAGATGTGATATGGCGGAAGCGGTGGAAGATGCGTTCCGTTACAGTAAACTGGTACTGGCTACCACTACTTATAATGGCGATATATTCCCTTGCATGAAAGAATTTATCCATCATCTGACAGAGCGTAATTTCAGTAACAGAACAGTAGCGTTTATGGAAAACGGCAGCTGGGCACCCATGGCGGTAAGAATTATGAAGGGCATGCTTGAAAAGAGTAAAAATCTTACCTTTGCGGATACAAGTGTTACCATTCTGTCAGCTCTGAATGAAGAAAGCATGGCGCAGATTCGTTTACTTGCGGATGCGTTGTCATAATTTCAAGGGAGAAGCAGTGTATGTTTAAAATACTGATTGCAGAAGATGATAAAGAGTTGAGACAACTTTTCGGTCATGTGCTTACTAAGAACGGTTATATGGTAAAAGGCGTTTCTGATGGAAAAGAAGCATTGGAAGCGCTCGATTTAGATTATTTTGATTTGATTATATCAGATATTATGATGCCGAATATGGACGGGTATGAGTTGGTACGTTCCTTGCGTGACGCAGGTAATACGGTGCCGGTACTGATGATTACAGCCAGGGACGCCTTTGATGATATGCGGATGGGATTTTTGTCCGGTAGTGATGATTATATGGTAAAGCCTATTAATATCAACGAGATGGTGTTGCGCATCAGTGCGTTACTGCGTCGGGCACAAATGATTAATGAACGTAGACAGACTATAGGGAATACCGTGTTGGAGTGTGATTCCCTGACGGTCATTTCTGATGGAGAAAGTATGATACTTCCCCAGAAAGAATTTATGCTTTTATATAAAATGGCTTCTTTTCCGGGAAAGATTTTTACCCGTCAGCAATTAATGGACGATATCTGGGGCTATGAATCAGAAAGTGATACCCATACGGTAGATGTACATATTGGCAGGCTCAGAGAGCGTTTTCGGGATAATGAAGATTTTAAAATTGTTACCATACGTGGCGTAGGATACAAGGTGGTGAAGGTATGAAAAAGCTTGGTAAAAAGCGGGTGCGTCTGGTACAGACCATGAGTATGCGTTTTACCCTGTTTGTGATGGCAGAACTGATAGTTGTCTGCCTGCTGGCATGGGTGTTTGCAGAATTGTTAAATTTAACGTGGAATATTCCCATCATCATATGGATTGTGGTATTAAGTCTTATTATCGGTGGTATCATTAACAGCTTTTTGGGAAGAAGTTTCTTTTCACCCATAGGAAGGCTGGGGGATGCCATGCAGGAAGTGGCAGAAGGGGATTTCAGCATCCGCTTGGAAGAGAAGCATATGATGAAGGAAGTCCGGGATATTTATGCCAATTTCAATCTTATGGTGAAGGAATTGAGTGCTACGGAAATCCTCCAGACGGATTTTGTGTCTAATGTATCCCATGAGTTTAAAACCCCTATCAGTGCAATCGAAGGGTATGCCACACTGTTACAGGATAGTGAAGAGGCACTTTCTGAAGAACAGGAAATATACATAGAAAAAATATTGTTAAATACTCACAGACTTTCCAATCTGGTAGGCAATATCTTGTTGTTGTCCAAGGTTGACAGTCAGGCGATTAAAAGCCAGCAAACGAAATTCAGGCTGGATGAACAAATCAGACAGTCCATTGTGATGCTGGAACCGGAATGGTCCCAAAAAGAGATTGAGATTGATGCTGATTTGGAAGATTTGGAATATGTGGGCGCGGAGAATTTATTGCATCATGTCTGGTATAATTTGCTCAGCAATGCCATTAAATTTAGTCCCAAGGGTGGTTCCATAACTATACGGATGCAGAAAGAAGATAAAATTATATTTACTGTGGAGGATAACGGACCGGGCATCAGTGAAGAAGCAAAGAAACATATTTTTGACAAATTTTATCAGGCGGACAGTTCTCACAAAGAGGAAGGAAACGGGCTTGGACTGGCGCTGGTAAAACAGATTGTGGCAGTATGTGACGGTGAAGTAATTGCAGAAAACAGACCGGAGGGCGGTTGTCGGTTTACGGTAACATTATAAGAAAGAAAATAAGAGAAAGTTGTTTGTACAGGACATGGAAAGACTTAGTGTATCTGTTACAGGCAACTTTCTTTTTTCAACAATTGTTGAAAAAAAGTTGAAGTTGAGTTGTAAATATATCGATATAGTGTATTTTAGTTAAAATGGATATAAGAATACGCAATAAGTGGTTGAAATTAATTTGAGATGTAGTTATAATAACTATGTCATGTGTTGCGTTGAGAATAGCGGAGTGTGCAGAATAGGACAGAGTGATATGGAGAAACAGGTAATCTATTATACGGATGAACTGCATGATGAGTTTTCCACTGCTGTGATTACACCGAAAAAAATCGATAAGGATTATACATATATTTACAAAGGCTTTTGGAAGAAATGTACGCATGTTTTCTGGTACAGAATTGTGGCAAATCCATTGGCGTTTCTTTATTTGAAACTGTATTTCGGACATAAAATCGAAAATAAGGAAGTCTTAAAAAAAGTAAAAGATACCGGATGGTTTCAATATGCCAATCATACCCATTTTATGGCGGATGCCCTGATTCCCACAATGGTAGCCAATCCCAAAGATACTTATGTGATTGTGCATCCTAACAATGTATCCATGCCGTATTTAGGGAGAATAACACCCAGCCTTGGAGCATTACCGTTACCGGATGATGCAGAGGCTGCAAAGAATTTTTTGCATGCCATCGAAACCAGAATAAAGCAAAAACATGCAGTACATATTTATCCGGAGGCACATATCTGGCCCTATTATACAAAAATCAGACCCTTTATGGATACTTCCTTTCGATATCCGATTCAGTTTAAAGTGCCGGTGTTTTGTTTTACCAATACCTATCAGAAGCGCAGGGGGCGTAAAACACCGAGAATTGTGACCTATGTGGACGGACCTTTTTATCCGGATAGAGAATTAAAGGGAGCAGCCCAAAGAAAAGACTTAAGAGACAGAGTCTATGATACTATGGTGCTTCGGTCAAAAATGAGTAACGTAGAAATGATTCAATATGTGAGGAAACATGATTAATATTTTATTTTCAGGAAACGGAAAAGTATTGGACGGTGTGATTACCTGTATGTTGTCCATTTTTAAACGCAGTGAAACAAAGGAGCCGTTTTGCTTTTATATCTATACAATGGATATCACCAGAATCAAACCGGAATATACTGCAATCAGTGAAAGGGACGTAGCATATCTGGAAGAAATTGCACAATCCTATCACAAAGAAAACCGGGTAATAAGAGTGGACGTATCGGACATTTACGAAAAGGAATTTGCACATTGTCCCAATGAAATGGCGTATTGTTCCCCCTATACCCTGCTCAGGCTTTTTGCAGACCTGGTACCCGGTATGCCGGATAAACTGTTATATCTGGATATTGACCTTATGTTTAACAGGGACATCAGGCTTTTGTATGATATTGATGTGGAAGGGTATGAGTATGCTGCGGCAAGGGACCATTACGGTAAATACCTGATAAATCCCAATTATATCAATGCCGGTGTTTTACTTTTTAACTTAAAGGAAATGAAAAGAACCGGTCTGTTACAAAAAGCCAGAGAACTGATTAAAACTAAGAAGTTAATGTTTGCGGACCAGAGTGCCATCTACCGGTCCACTACTAAAAAGAAAATGTTGCCCCAGCGTTTTAATGACCAGAAGTTTTTACATAAGCACACGGTGGTAAGGCATTTTTCCAAAAGATTGTTCTGGTTACCGTACCCCCATACTGACAATATTAAACAATGGATGGTGGGAAAGGTTCATAAAGTATTTGGTTACTATGCATTTGATGATATTTTATTCGAATATATCTATTTGAAAAAGAAGTATGAAAGAGAGAGGGAAGTATCATGAAAAGGGAGAACATCATACCGGTATTTTTTGCCTGTGACAATGCATTTGTAAAGTTTACCGTAGTGGCACTTCATTCCATTATGTGTAATGCAAACAGAGAGTACCGCTACAGGATTCATATTCTGCATAACGACATTACAGAAGAGATGCAGGAAAAAATCAAAGCCATGGAAGATGACAATTTTGAAATCCGCTTTGAAAATGTTATGCACTATCTGGATAAAATCAGTGAAAGACTGCCAATCAGGGACTATTATTCCAATACTACTTATTACCGTATGTTTATTGCAGAGATGTTTCCGGAATATGAAAAGGCAATCTATATTGATTCCGATACAGTGGTGCCCGGGGATATTTCCGAATTGTATTTTAAGGATTTGGGAGAGCATTATGTAGGTGCCGCCCACGAACAGGCCATGGTACAGGTGGATGCTTACGGAACTTATGTGGAAAAAGTCATGGGCATTGACAGAAACAACTACTTTAATGCAGGTCTTTTGCTGATAAACTGTCATGCTTTCAGGGAAAACCAGATACTGGAGAAGTTTATTGCACTTCTGGATGTTTATACTTTTGTAGTCACACAGGATGAAGACTACTTAAATGTATTGTGCCATAATAAAGTGTTGTGGCTGGAACAGCAGTGGAATACGGAGGTGTTTGGAGAGATTCCCTTTGACGAAAGCACCTTTAAAGTGATTCACTATATTATGGTATCTAAGCCCTGGCATTATAAAGACTGCCGGTTTGGAGAATATTTCTGGAAATATGCGAAAGAAACTTTTGTATATGAGGAGATAAAGCAGATTCTGGATTCCTATACGGATAAAGAAAGAGAACAGGATGCACTTTCCTGTGAACGGCTGATGCAGACTGCAATTTATGAGGCAAACAAAGAAGATAATTACTTAAATATTATTACAAAGGGCACCAAGAAATCAAAGGAAAGATTGCAGGTGTTAGATAAAATTGCCAAGTTTGAAAGAGAAGGCCGGTTTGACGAAGATGTGGAAGAGGACCCGCCGACCAAAGAGCTTCTGCCTGAAAATATCGACTATTTAAGAACCAAATTAAGCAGCCGCATCAAGAGTAAATTCGCCTATGCCATTGCCAGAAAGTATGTGTATAACCTGATGGATGAGAAAAAATTCATCATAAAAGAAATAAAAGGCATAGAACACTATAAAAATTTAGATTCCGGTGCCATTATTACCTGTAATCATTTTAACGCCATGGACAGCTTTGCCATGCAGCTTACTTATGAGGCATCCGGTCAGAAAAAGAGAAAGTTTTACCGGGTAATCAGAGAAGGGAATTACACCAGTTTTCCGGGCTTTTACGGTATATTAATGCGTAATTGCCATACTTTTCCTCTAAGTTCCAACAAGGACACCATGAAGAAGTTTTTAAAATCCATGGATCAGGTGTTACAGGAAGGACACTTTATGTTAATATATCCGGAACAGAGCATGTGGTGGAACTACAGAAAGCCAAAGCCATTAAAGCGGGGCGGCTTTACCTTTGCGGTAAAGAACAATGTGCCAGTATTGCCTTGTTTTATAACCATGGAAGACAGTGATGTGCTGGATGATGACGGTTTCTATGTGCAGGAATACACTGTTCATATCAGTGAACCCATTTATCCGTCTGCGGATAAGAGCAGGGATCAGAATATAAAAGATATGATGGAGAAAAATTTTGCTGTATGGAAAGATATTTATGAAAAGACCTATCATGAACCATTGGTTTACGGAGAAAAGATAGTATAAACGCATCCATATTTTTCCAAATCCATATATGTTTTTAGTTAAAGTATACAAAAAAATCGAAATATGTTTAAAAATGTATAAAAAAGTCCAAAAAAGTTCGAAAATCTTCTTTTGGGCTTTTTTTATATTGGGAAAAATGGTATAATACCATATAATATTGGGTTATTATGTGTATTTTTAAGTAGGGAGAAGAGCATGAAAATAACGCAAGAGAATAACGCCGGCGGGTATCAATTACGCTTTGCGGCAGGTGTTTACTGGCTGTTGGATATGAGGCAAAATCCAAATGCTTATAAACGACCGATGTCCATGAATGAAATGGGTGCAGAAATTTGGAGGCTGATGCAACAAAACCATTCCATTGATGAGATAGCCGTGATGCTTAGTAAAGAGTATGACGCAGATGTAACTGAAATAAAAGAGGATATCATTCAATTTCATAAGCAGTTAAATGCTTATGGAGTAGTGACAGGGGAATAAAACATGAACATATTATTGATAGGTGGCTCCGGAAGCCTTATTAATAATCTTATTATCAAATTAAACAAGGAAGGCCACAGACTGTATCTCCTTACAGGAGACCGTTATAAGCAGGCGCCTTACCAAAAGGTATTTGAACGCTACGATTTTACCTATGATTCTACATGCCTGGGTGAAATTTTTGAAAGCGTCAATCCTGACCTTACTATCTATATGGGTGCGTTTGATACCCATTACAGATGGCAGGAAGAAAAGAAAGAAGCAATCAGGTATTCTACCAATCTAACTAATATTCTTATGGCTTATGCCATTTGCGGAGAGGGCAGATTTATGTATCTGTCTTCCGATGACGTATATTGTCAGAATTACGACAAAAATATCTGGGAAGATGAACCCTTAACCCCCAGTGGGTACAGGAGTATGGTTTTGGCACAGGCAGAAGAACTCTGTGAAAGCTACAGAACCTACAAAAAATTGGATATTATGACGGTACGTCTGGATCATTTGTACAGCATTCCCAAAGAACGAAAAGACATTAATAATATATGTGCACGGATGTGTTTGGAGGTAATGGAAAGCGGGACGATTACCTATCATGATAAAAACGTTTTTTCTCTGCTCTATGAAACAGATGCGGTAGAGTTTATTTATCGTCTGGTAAATTGCAACAGCCACAAACATGCCGTGTATAACCTTTCTTCCTGTGCAGAAGTTTCCGAAAAGGAAGTGGCGCTTATGGTGCAGGAGGCCATGGGACAGCCGGTAGAGCTGATTGAAAAGGAAAGTGCGGGAATCAGGCGTGTTTTGGCAAACAAGCTTATGGACAGTGAGTTTGGTAACCCGTTCTGTTGTGAATTAAAAGCAATTATCGGTAAAATGGCTTCCGAAATGAAAAAGAAGAGCTATCAGTTCTTGTTGGGTGAAAATGCGAAGAAGCCTTTGTTAAAGAGGATTGCGGAAAAATCGGGCTGGTTACTGAAAGCCATGGTTCCGTTTTTGGAAAACCTTATCTGCTTTGTTCCGTTCTTTTTATTAAATAAATATATGGCAGAGGGCAGTATTTTTGAGAAACTGGATTTCCTGCTTATATATGTTTTGCTTTTTGCGATTGTATATGGCCAGCAACAGGCCACCTTCTCTGCGGTGCTGGCAGTCATCGGCTATTGTATCACGCAGATGGCGGAGCGGACCGGCTTTGAAGTTATGCTGGATTCCAATACCTACATATGGATAGCCCAGTTGTTTATTCTGGGTCTGGTAGTGGGCTATATGCGAGACCAGTTGACGTCTATCCGCAAGGAGAATATCGAAGAACGTGAGTTTATGGCTGAACAAATCAGCGATATCCAGGACATCAACAGTAGTAACGTCCGCGTTAAAGATGCTCTGGAAACACAGATTGTAAACCAGAGTGACAGTGTAGGTAAAATTTATAACATTACTTCCTCTTTAGACCAGTACAGTCCGGAAGAAGTATTGTTCTATGCGGCGGATACCCTTGCAAAACTGATGAAGAGTAAGGATGTGGCAATTTATACGGTATCCAACAGTGATTATGCACGACTGTTCTCTTATACTTCTAAAAAAGCGAAGAGCTTAGGCAATTCCATTAAGTATAAGGAGATGGGAGAAGTATACGAAAATATCCTTGCAAGGAAAGTATATATCAACCGTAAGATGGATGAACGATATCCGCTTATGGCCAGTGCGATTTATGATAACGAAGAAATTAAGATGTTAGTCTTTGTCTGGGGTATTTCCTGGGAGCATATGACCTTAGGCCAGGCAAACCAGCTTACCATTGTCAGCTCCTTAATCCAGAATGCGGTTCTTCGTGCAAACAGATACGTGGCAATCCTGGAACAGGAGCGTTATGTGGACGATACCCGTATGCTGGAAACCGATGCATTTATGACATTGGCAAGGGCTTATATGCAGGCTGAACAGAAGAGCCTGACCGAATGTACATTACTGAAGGTGTTAACAGAGCCTGCTAATTATCATGAGGCTGCAGCCGCACTGACGTCGAAGTTGCGTACCAATGACTATGTGGGAACCTTAAGTGACGGCTCCCTGTGTGTATTGTTAGCAAATACAACCATTGAAGATGCCGGTTTTGTAATGAAGAGATTTGCAGAACTGGGTTATGAAACGGAAATTATGGAGGATGAAGTCGCATGGATAGACACGTGATGATTTTTCTTGCAATTCTGCTTGTGAATCTGCTGGTTGTAATTATTTATCTGTTGTGGAATTTGCTTAGAAAAAAGGAAAACAAACGTGGATATTGGATTCGGGCATTTGTTATGCTGATATGTCCGGTGGTAGGTGCTTCTTTCTTTGTACTGGCCCATGTACTTTATTTGATTTTCTTTTCTGAACCTGTAGATTTGGATGGCGTTATTTTTAGTAAGGAACGTGTTACCTCCTTTGTACATGCAGATGAAGAAAGCGAGCGTAATATGGTGCCCTTAGAAGAGGCTATCGCAGTAACCGATACGGATGATTTACGTGTTCTTATGATGAATATCGTACGAGGGGATATCCAAAAATCGTTAGCAGCGATTGCGTTGGCATTAAACAGCGAAGATACGGAAACTGCCCATTATGCAGCATCCGTATTGCAGGATGCCATTAACGATTTCAGAACGACGGTACAAAAGGATTATAATTTGATTCAACAGTCGGACAATGCCAATAAAGTGCTGTATGCAGGGGTTTTGATTGATTATATGGATCAGATACTGATACAGAAAGTATTGACGGATATTGAACAGGTGTCCTATGTCCACATTATGGACGAGGTCTGTGAAATATTATACACAACCGACAAAGAAAGAATGACAAGCAGCCAATATGAAGCAATCAGTTTGCGGTTATTGGAGATTGAAGAGTTTGAAGCAAGTAAAAAATGGTGTGAAAGAGCGGAATATCAGTATCCCAATACGTTGGCTACTTATACTTGCCAGCTCAAATTGTATTTTAACAGTGGACAAAGGGAAAGATTTTTTGAAGTTGTTGAGGACTTGAAAAAGTCAGCTATTGTAATTGATAGTGAAACCTTGGAACTGATTCGTGTATTCCGATAACAAAGGAGCAGGAACATGGTATCTCGTAGAAATTATTTCAGTATCATCATTATGATGGCTGTATTGTTTTTTATGTTTCAGTTTTCCCAGATTATTAAGGAAAGCGGGAACCGTTATGATGTAAATGAACACGCAGTGGCCATAGATAAGTTACCCTCCGGAGAGGCGGCGTGGCAACCATCTGAAACGGATGCAGTTTATGAGGAAAGCGGATATGTGCTTTTCTTTGGTGATGTAGAAAGTGAATTGGGAAATATTGTTACACAGTGGTGTCACTATTCCAAAAAGGATTTGGCAGTGGACAAGTTAAGTGCATGTAAAAAGCCGGATGTATTGCCGGGACTCATTTTACTGGATGCACAACTTTGCGATGTGGGAGAACAACCAGACCTTCTGGATTCGGTATTGGAGTGGGGAGTCCCCATTGTTTTTTGTAATATGCCAAATGCAGAAGAAATAGAAGCGTCAGAACATCTGATGGATGTGTTCGGATTAAAAGAAGTACGCGCCAAAGAAGTGAGCGTACAGGGAATCAGGGTATTTGACGGTTTTCTTTTTGGGGGAGAGGCTTTGTATGAGCCTGAGACCGAAGAAGATTTTAAGAGACAGGATATGGATTTTGACATTCCCTGGTATGTAACCGGTACCGGCACCAAAACCTATATGGTAGGTCTTCTTGATGAGGATGAGATGGATAAAGAGGAGTTCCCCAGCCTGATTTGGCGTAATACCTATGAAGGAACCAAGGTGTTTGCAATCTGTGGCGGGTATATGAGTGATGTGGCAGGATTGGGAATTTTAAGTGCCATTACTTATGAATTGGAACCCTATCAGCTTTATCCGGTTGTGAATGCGCAAAATGTTGTGATTGCCAACTTTCCGGGATTTACTACGGAAAATGCAGAAACCTTAATGCAATTATACAGCCGTATTCCCAAGATGATTTATCAGGACATTATGTGGCCCAGTGTTTCCGCAATGATTAAGACCAATGATTTAGTAGTAACCTGTATGTTTAGTCCCCAGTATGACTATATGGACGGTATAGAGCCTGTGGCAGGAGAAGAAGTCTTTTACCTGCAACAGTTAAAGGAACTGGGCTCAGAAGCCGGCATGGCACTGGATTATAAAGACAATGCAGATGTTTTGCAGGTTTTGGACAGTGATAAACAGTTTTTTGAAGCAACGGAAGGGGACTATAAGTACCAGACCCTTTATGTTAAAGAACAGGATTTAGAACAAATTATTGCCCAGACTGAGGCGGGCGGTCTTTTAGAGAATGTGATTACCATAACCGGAAATTACAGTAGTGACGTACCGATAATTGGCTATTTTACAGACAATGTAACGGTTCAAAGCACTACCGGAAATGCCGGTGAGCATACGTATACAGACAACTTGAATGACAGATGCCTGCAAACAGCTTTAGGGTATTCTAACGTCTTGCTGGATTTACACGGTGCTATCTGGCCCGAGACTACGGATGATGAATGGCAGAATCTGTATGATGAAATGTCCAGTAACATTCATACATACTGGTCCGGTGACAAAGGATTTACCGCAACCACACTTTCTGAAAGTGATTTGCGTGTGAGAACCTTTTTGAATCTGGATTATGAAAATGAAAGAAAAGGCAATACCATCCGATTAGAAATCAGCAATGTTTCCACTTCTTCCTGGTTTATTCTCAGGACACATGATGAAGTGATTGTGGATATGCAGGGTGGGGAATACGAAATGATAGAGCGTAATGTATACCTGATTAAAGCAGACGAGACGGTTGTAGAAATTCAGGTAGAACCGCAAAGTCTGAAAGAACAGGGCGAGTTGATAAAGTAACTGTTTGTAAATTATGAATAAAAGGGGATCCGACCTATGAAGATATGTATTGTTGCAGAGGGCTGTTACCCGTATGTGGTAGGTGGTGTATCCAGCTGGATACACAGTCTGATACAGTCTTTTCCCAATATAGAGTTTTCAGTGTTGACCATAATCGCTAACCGTTCCCAGAGCGGCAAATTCGTATATGACCTGCCACCTAATCTGACAGAAGTATATGAGGCGTATCTGGATGACTATGACTGGGGAAAAAAACCCAAACACGGAAAACGTACCAGATTAAACAAAAAACAATATCGTGCACTGAGAAGTATGATTTTAAATCAGGAAGTGGATTGGGATACTTTGTTTGATATGTTCCAGAACAAAAAAATATCCATTGATGATTTATTAATGGGTGCAGACTTTTTGAGAGTAGTGCAGGAAGCTTATAATATGCGCTATCCCCAGATTGTATTTTCGGACTTTTTATGGACGGTAAGATCTATTTATCTGCCTTTGTTTTTAATGCTTAAAACTAAGATTCCCAAAGCCAATATTTATCACTGTGTATCTACCGGATATGCAGGTGTGCTGGGAAGCATGGCCAATTATCTGTACAGAAGCGGTCTGATTATATCCGAGCACGGTATCTATACCCGAGAGAGAGAAGAAGAACTTTTAAAGGCAAACTGGGTAGAGGGTATTTACAAGAATATTTGGATGGAACAGTTTAGAAAAATGTCCAGACTGGCCTATGACAAAGCAGATGTGGTTACCAGTTTATATGCACACGCAAGAAGATTACAAATCGGATTAAAATGTCCTGAGGCAAAAACCATAGTTACCCCTAATGGAATCAATATATCCCGTTTTGCAAATCTGCCGGGAAAAACAGAGGAAGACGAAGGTTTTATCAACATTGGAGCGGTATTGCGTGTTACCCCCATTAAAGATGTAAAGACCATGATTCGTGCGTTTGCCTTCGCCAATGAAAAGTTGGAAAATCTGCGTCTTTGGATTATGGGACCGTCAGACGAAGACGAAGAGTATGCAGAAGAATGTTTTGAACTGGTAGAACAGCAGAAAATTCCCGGGGTGTACTTTACGGGAAGAGTGGATGTTACGAAGTATCTGGGACGCATGGATTTTACCATTTTAACCAGTATCAGTGAAGGACAGCCCTTAACCATATTGGAAAGCTACGCGGCAAAGAAGCCGGTTATTGCAACGGACGTAGGTAACTGCCGCGGTCTTATTTTCGGTGAGGATGATGACTTCGGTGCGGCAGGTATTCTGACACATATTATGAATGTAACGGAAATTTCCGAAGCCATAATAGAACTGGCTTTATCTCCCAAAAAGAGAGAAGAAATGGGCGAAAACGGATACAAACGTGTTGTCAGCCGTTACCAGCTTCACCAGATGCGTAATAAGTATGAAGAATTATATGAAAATATCGGATGGGATTACGGATGTATTTATCCGGAGGAAGAATTTGATATTACTTTGAAAAAGTAAGGAGAGTCCAAATGGCTGGAATTGGTGTCAGACTAAATCGAATCTACAGTAAGAATACCATTGCAACAAATCTGTTGGGTTTTGGTTACAGTACCGTTATTACGGTAGCGCCGATGTTTTTGGTAATTTTAGCTGTTATACTGATGGATTTGCTGTTGGGAGTATCGAAACTGGGATATGCAAGCAGGGAATTGTATTCCTGCACCGTATTATATATCTTTATTTTTGCATTGCTGACGGCGTCTCCCTTTAATGCGGTTTTGTCCAAATATATGTCGGATATTATTTACAACGAAACCTATGCGGATATTTTACCCTGTTATTTTGTGGGACTGATTATGAACGTGTGTTTAAGCGCACTTCTTGGAATCCCCTTTTGCATATGGGAATATTTTGTGGGTAATGTTCCGCTGCAGTTTGTGTTTGTGGGATATTGCGGTTATATGTCTTTGGTTTTGGTTTTTTACAGTATGTTATATCTTTCAATCTGTAAGGACTATAAAAAGATTTCCAAGTTCTTTTTAATCGGTATGACAGTTACGGTTTTGATTTCCCTGGTTTTCGTATATCTGTTTCGCTGGGAAACCACAATCAGTATGTTAATTGCCTTAGATATCGGATTTTTATTAATTGCTGCATTAGAGTGGGCGCAGGTAAAGAGCTACTTTAGGGAAAACAGCAGAAAATACAAACCGGTTTTACAGTATTTTAAGAAATACTGGCAGTTGGTAATTACCAATTTCCTCTACATTTTAGGGTTGTATATCCATAACTTTGTATTCTGGAGTACGGATATGCATATGGTGGTGGCAGACAGCTTTGTCAGTATGCCTACCTACGATATGGCTACCTGTCTTGCTATGTTTACCAATATTTCTGCCAGCATTATCTTTATATCCAGAGTGGAAATGCATTTCCATGAGAGATATAAAGCCTATTCCGAAGCGGTTATCGGTGGAAGAGGTATGGACATCGAAAATGCCAAACGAAGAATGTTCAGACAGTTGGCTGAAGAATTGATGAACTTAGTCAGAATCCAGTTTATCATTACGGTAGTGGTATTCTTTTTATGTATTATTTTCCTGCCCAGATTCGGGTTCGGCGGTGTGGTAATGCAGATGTATCCCTGCCTGGCAGCCGGATATTTTATCCTGTTTATTATGTATTCGGCAATTATTTTCCAGTACTATTACAATGATTTGACAGGAGCGGTAATGACGTCTTTAAGCTTTTGTGTGGTAACCTGTGTGGCATCCGTTTTTGCAACGCACCTGACACCTATATGGTACGGTATCGGTTTGGTTATCGGTTCTTTGGTAGGATTTACGGTTGCATATACCCGTTTGCGTACCATGGAAAAAACTTTGGACGTACATATCTTCTGTAATGGTAATATTATGAAAAAGGGACATGGTTTACGTCCCAATAATAAAGTATATGACAGATATGCATTACTGAAAAAGAAAAAGGGAAAGGCGGATTAAGTATGGGTGTAGGAGATGTATTGAGAATCATAATGATAGTTGCCGGTGTTATGTTGTTTGGTATTTCGTTATCTGCATTGGCACGTCGTAAAATCAATGAATCTTTTAGCCTGACATGGGGCTTGGTAGCAGTTATTTTTATTTTGGGCGGTATTTTGTTGCGTCCTTATGAAATTAACAAATATGTCAGTGTAACAGGTCTTTTGCTTATTACGGTTGTAGGATTATGTGTTTTATTCGGTGCTTTTTATATTACCGGTAAAGTGTCCGAGGTAACCCGTAAAAACCAGGAACTTTCCATACAGGTAACCTTGTTAAACCAGGAAAACCGCATGATTATGGAGAAGCTGGAAGCGTTGCAGAAAGAAAAGGAATAAAGAGAAGGTATGAAAAAAGTACTTTTTGTAATCAATACACTGGGGCGTGCCGGTGCTGAAATGGCACTTTTGGAACTTTTGCGCCAACTGTCCGGGCATGATGTTGAGATTTCCCTTTATGTCTTAACCGGTCAGGGAGAAATGTTAGACCAGTTGCCTGAAGGCGTAAAGTTGTTAAACAGAAAATACTGTAATTGTTCAGTGCATACATCTGAGGGCAAGAAAAAACTTGCAGTTACCTCTTTGAAAGCACTGTTTAGACGCGCGACAGTTGTCAGACGTTTTCCTTACTTGGTTAAGCAGACATTTTCTATGATAAAAAAAGGGAAAATTATGCCGGATAAATTACTGTGGAGAGTGTTATCCGATGGTGCAGAATTTTTTAAGGAAGAGTATGATTTGGCAGTTGCTTATATTGAAGGTGGCTCTACCTATTATGTGCATGACCATGTAAACGCAAAAAAGAAGGCGGCAAAAACTAATGACGTTGAGTTTCAAATGAAA
>JAZNNL010000070.1:0-6008 GCA_045580245.1 Lachnospiraceae bacterium | reverse complement strand
TTCGTTACCTGCAACTCTTTCAGCCAATACTTTGGTGATAGCTGCGGTAGTAGTTGTTTTACCATGGTCAACGTGTCCGATGGTACCAATGTTACAATGGGGCTTTGTTCTGTCAAATTTAGCTTTAGCCATTATTGTAGTCCTCCTTAAAATAATTAAACAATATTTTCTTACGCCGAAGTGGCATTTTGCGCACTCGGCGCTCATTAACTCGGCTACCTCTGATTATATTAAATAATCAGAGGTTTTTCAAGTTATTTTTATGATTTTATTTCCAACTGATTACTCAGTGGGTAAAACTGATTTTTGCGGGCTAATTTACTTACCCGGACCAAATCGTATTTTATTTGGCAGGATAATTATTTAGCTTTTGCAGCAAGTACTTTTTCCTGTACGTTCTTGGGAACGGGTTCATACTTCTCAAAGAACATGGAGTAGTTACCACGACCCTGGGTCTTGGAACGTAAGTCAGTGGAGTAACCAAACATTTCAGCCAGAGGAACGAAACCTCTAACCATCTTACCGCCACCGATGTCTTCCATACCTTCGATACGACCACGACGGGAGTTGATATCACCGATAACATCACCCATGTATTCTTCAGGCATGGTTACTTCAACCTTCATGATAGGCTCAAGCAGTACAGGTGCAGCCTTCTTCATAGCTTCCTTGAATGCCATGGAACCGGCAATGTGGAATGCCATTTCGGAAGAGTCGACTTCATGGTAAGAACCATCGTAAACGTTAGCGTATACACCAACAACAGGGAATCCGCCAAGGGTACCTGCCTTGGTTGCTTCTTCGATACCTTCGCCGACTGCAGGGATGTATTCCTTAGGAATAGCACCACCGACAACGGTAGATTCGAACTTGAACAGTTCTTCACCGTTCGCATCCATGGGCTCGAATTTAACTTTACAATGTCCGTACTGTCCACGACCACCGGACTGTTTTGCATACTTGTATTCCTGATCAACAGGCTTGGTAAAGGTTTCTTTGTAAGCAACCTGAGGTGCACCCACGTTAGCCTCTACCTTGAATTCACGAAGCAGACGGTCAACGATGATTTCCAGGTGAAGTTCACCCATACCTGCGATGATGGTCTGACCTGTTTCATGATTGGTGTGTGCACGGAAGGTAGGATCTTCTTCAGCAAGCTTTGCTAAAGCTGCACCCATCTTACCCTGACCAGCCTTGGTCTTAGGTTCGATAGCAAGCTCGATAACGGGCTCAGGGAATTCCATAGACTCAAGGATTACGGGATGCTGCTCGTCACAGATGGTATCACCTGTGGTAGTGAACTTAAAGCCTACTGCTGCAGCGATATCGCCGGAGTAAACCTTATCCAGTTCTGCTCTCTTGTTAGCATGCATCTGCAGGATACGTCCAACACGTTCCTTCTTATCTTTGGTTGCATTCAATACGTAAGAACCGGAGTTCATGGTACCGGAGTACACACGGAAGTAAGCAAGCTTACCTACGAAGGGGTCGGTCATAATCTTGAATGCCAATGCAGAGAAAGGTTCATCATCGGAAGAATGTCTTTCGATTTCGTTACCTTCCATGTCTACACCCTTGATAGCAGGGATGTCGATAGGAGAAGGCATGAATTCGATAACAGCATCCAGTAACTTCTGAACACCTTTGTTTCTGTATGCAGTACCGCAGCATACAGGAACAGCTGTACATTCACATGTACCTTTTCTCAATGCAGCCTTTAATTCATCATTAGAAGGTTCTTCACCTTCCAGATACATCATCATTAAATCATCATCTAATTCGCAGATTTTTTCTACTAATTCCTGACGATATAATTCAGCATCATCTTTCATGTCTTCAGGGATGTCTAAGATAGAAATGTCATCGCCCTTATCATCATTGTAGATGTAAGCTTTCATTTCAAACAGGTCAACGATTCCCTTGAATTCATCTTCTTTACCGATAGGTAACTGGATGCAGATTGCATTCTTACCTAATCTGGTCTTAATCTGTTCTACTGCGCCGTAGAAGTTTGCACCCAGGATGTCCATCTTGTTAATGAAAGCCATACGGGGTACATTGTAGGTATCAGCCTGACGCCATACGTTTTCAGACTGAGGCTCAACACCACCCTTTGCACAGAATACGCCGACAGCACCATCAAGTACACGCAGGGAACGTTCTACTTCAACAGTGAAGTCAACGTGTCCGGGGGTATCAATGATGTTGATACGATGCTCTAAAGCACCATCCTTCGGCTTGCAGTTTTCCTGCAGAGTCCAATGACAGGTAGTAGCTGCGGAAGTAATGGTAATACCTCTTTCCTGCTCCTGAGCCATCCAGTCCATGGTAGCAGTACCTTCGTGAGTATCACCAATCTTATAGTTAACACCGGTATAGTAAAGAATACGTTCGGTAGTAGTAGTCTTACCGGCATCGATATGAGCCATAATACCAATATTTCTGGTTCTCTCTAATGGATATTCTCTTCCAGCCAAGGTTTTTTCCTCCTTATATTAGTGGATAAGATAGATTAGAAGCGATAATGAGCAAATGCCTTGTTTGCTTCTGCCATCTTGTGCATATCTTCTTTTCTCTTTACAGCAGAACCTGTATTGTTTGCTGCATCAAGAATTTCGTTTGCCAGTCTGTCTTCCATGGTCTTTTCGCCTCTCTTACGAGAAAACATTACTAACCAACGAAGACCCAGAGCCTGACGACGGTCAGGTCTAACTTCGATAGGTACCTGATAGGTAGCACCACCGATACGTCTAGCCTTTACTTCCAGAACAGGCATAAGATTGTTCATAGCCTCTTCGAAAACTTCAAGAGCGGGCTTTCCAGCCTTCTCTTCTACTTTAGCAAATGCTCCGTATACAATCTTCTGTGCAACACCCTTCTTACCGTCTAACATTACGTTATTGATAAGCTTGGTTACCACTTTGCTGTTGTATAAAGGATCTGCCAATACGTCTCTTTTCTGAATATGTCCTTTACGTGGCACGGTTCTTCCCTCCTTAATAAATGATAACACGTTTTTGCATGTTTTAAACATGTGCGTGTTAAGTTTAATTAAATCATCGGTACTCACAATTGTTTCCCTAGTGTTCGTGCGGTATATCTGTATTAAGACAGAATTCCAACACTCAAATAGTTCCGTTATGCGAATACGGTTACCGGCATCCCAAATCTCAAAATCCGTTGTGCCGGTTTTAAGCAATCAGATAATGATTACTTTCCAGCCTTAGGTCTCTTAGCACCATACTTGGAGCGAGCCTGCTTTCTGTTAGCGACACCTGCAGTATCCAGTGTACCTCTGATGATGTGGTATCTGGTACCAGGTAAGTCTTTAACTCTACCGCCTCTGATCAGTACAACGCTATGCTCCTGTAAGTTGTGACCTTCACCGGGAATGTAGCTGGTTACTTCGATTCCGTTGGAAAGACGTACTCTGGCGATCTTTCTAAGTGCAGAGTTAGGCTTCTTAGGAGTTGCAGTCTTAACAGCTGTACAAACGCCTCTCTTCTGGGGAGCGGACTGATTGGTAGCCTTCTTGTGCAGGGAGTTAAAACCCTTCTGCAGAGCAGGTGCTGTAGACTTCTTTACAGTTGTCTGACGTCCTTTTCTTACTAACTGGTTAAATGTTGGCATTCTGTTTCACCTCTTTCTTTGTTTAAAATATTTGTTATTGTGTGCGTTCATACACTTCCCGGGATTCGTAAGTTGCATCACAAAAAGAAATGCATTTGCACGCACGCTATATTAGTATACGTTTTTGCAAATGCATTGTCAATCACTTTTTTAATTTTTTATCGCTTCCAGATATCTCTTTAACGCATCCTGCCAGGACGGAAGGCGTTCAAACCCGTTATCACTCAGTTTCTCTTTGCTCATCCGGCTGTTTTCCGGGCGTTTTGCCTTTGCGGGGTATTCTGCGGAAGTTACAGGTGTCACCTCCATCTCAACACCGGCTTGTTTAAATATCTCACAGGCAAATTCATACCATGTACAGATGCCTTCATTGGTTGCATGGTAAACACCGTATTTCTCGGTAAGTATCATATCCACCAACAATCTTGCCAAATCATAGGTATAAGTGGGAGAGCCGTATTGGTCATTTACTACCGTAATCTTCTTGTGGGTTTCTGAAAGCCGCAGCATGGTCTTCACAAAGTTTTTGCCGTTCACACCAAATACCCATGCAATACGTACGATGAAATACTTATCCAGTGTATTCTGCACCGCCAGTTCACCCTCATACTTGGTCTGACCATACACACTTAAAGGACCTCTCTCATCTTCCGGCTCCCAAGGTCTCTCTCCCTGTCCGTCAAATACATAGTCCGTACTGATATATATCATTTTAATATCCAGTGCCTTACATACGTTTGCAATGTTCTGCGTACCCTCTGCGTTTACTTTTCTGCAAAGTTCTTCATTATCCTCTGCCGCATCCACCGCTGTATAAGCCGCGCAGTGAATCACCGCATCCGGTGCGGCGTCACGAATAACACTGTTCACAGACTCCCCATCCGTAATATCCATTTCTTCGATATCCACGCCTACTGCTTCCATATTTCTCTTTTCCAATTCCTTTACCACATCAAAGCCCAGCTGGCCTTTGACACCGGTTACCAAAACCTTCATATAAATAAATCTCCTTTCGGAATCATGTATTTCATTTTGTTTTGCTTCTTAATGTATATAGGTCAGACCCAAATCAACCCTATCACCACTTCTTTCATTTTACCTTTTTTGTCCGGGTTACACAAGATAAAATTATGGATTTCCCTACATGGTAACATGCCACTATCATCAGGTGCACGAAAAAAGCTGTTGTAAAACACGCCTCTTTTTTTGTTTCACAACAGCTTCTTCTATTATAAAAGGTTAACCCTTTACACACGAATCAAATATTATTTATTTTGTTTTCCTGTTTACTGCCACCCATGCAGCAAGACATACAAGTGACGCCAAAAATCCTACCGTCCAAATACCGCTGTCATCACCGGTACCGGGCTTTCTGTCAGCTCCCAACACTGCTGCATCATCAGAATAACGTGCAGAAGGCATACCTCTGCTTGCACCTAACACTGCCGCATCCGCCAACGGGGTATCTTCATCTTCAATCACTACTACATTTCCGGCATTTACTGCAGGTGCAGGGGTTGTAGCAGGTACTACAGGCGCAGGAGTTACTGTAGGCTCTGCAGGCGCAGGAGTTACTGTAGGTTCTGCAGGCGCAGGGGTTACTGTAGGCTCTGCAGGTGCAGGCGTTGTTGTAGGTTCTACGGGTGCAGGACTCTCGCTGGGTGCAGGCTTTTCAGTTGCATCATAACTTGCACATACTACCAGAATTTCCACATCAACAGTATCGTTAGCAAAATCATATACTGTACCGTTATCGGTCCAACCTGCAAAGCTATAAGTATAGGTTTCATCTGCTTCTTTCTCAGGACCTGCATATACATCTGTCAGAAGAGAGCCTGTTATCACACGTTTCACAACCATGTCACCGTTTGCGTCGGTTAACACATTGCCGTTTTCATCACAGAAGAATACATAACTCCAGTTTTCTGCACCTAAAATATCACCCATAATATCTACAATGTAGCAGTCTGCATGCCAACCTCCATTATTACCGTTACCGGTAATATACATGGTTCTGAAAACTTCTGCCTGTTCGTAAACAACTTCCATACCGCCTACATTTGCAGTCTTAGTATAAGAAGACAACATGGTATTTAATGTGTCTGCGGTAAAATAACTTTCTACCAGTGCCTGGTCTGCAGTTACTGTTGCATTCTCAGCGATTGTTGCACTGCCCATAGGTGTAAAATTGCTGTCAGAACTGGGAACAGTTCCTTCCGGTTTGGTAACGCCTGCTTTTAACATAAAGAACAGTACATCGGTATCTGCAACAACACTATCGCTGTAATTTGCAACTACAGTAATATCTGTATTCACTACATCAGCTGCCGTAATAGGCTGACCGTCTAAAGTCCATCCTTCAAATGTGGTAGTCTTTA
>JAZNNL010000069.1:0-9138 GCA_045580245.1 Lachnospiraceae bacterium | reverse complement strand
AAAGAAGCAATGATAAATTTCTATTGTTGCTTCTTTTATTTTGTTGCTTAAGTTTCAATAAAAAAGTATAATAACAATATCTGATAATTTATGGGAGGGGAACCCGGAATGAAAAACATTTTAGTAGTAGATGATTCCATTATCAATTTAAGGATTGTAAAAAGTTCATTGCAGGACTTGTATAATGTAATACTGGTTGAGTCCGGAGAACAGGCGTTGGCGTATTTGTCAGAGAATACGGCAGATTTGATATTGCTGGATTTGATGATGCCTCAAATGGATGGTTTCGAAACATATAGCAGACTTCGGGAGTTGGAAAAAGGTAAAAAAGTACCGGTGGTATTTTTGACTGCGGATGAAGACGTAGAGAGTGAAATCCGGGGTCTGAAAATGGGAGCGTTGGACTTTATCAAAAAACCTTTTGTTAAAGAAGTAATTGTGAATCGTATCGGGCATATTCTGATGCTGGAAGATTTAACCAGGAACTTAGAAAAAAAGGTAAAAGAAAAGACCGGTCAGATAGAACAGCTTTCATTCGAAATCATTGCCACGATTGCAAGTATTATTGAAGCCAAGGACAGTTATACAAAAGGTCATTCGGTCCGGGTTGCGGAATACAGTGCCCTGATTGCACAAGAAGTCGGCTGGAAGGAAGAAGAGGTACAAAACATAAAGTACATTGCCCTTTTGCATGATATCGGTAAAGTGGGTATTACGGATAATGTACTGAATAAACCCGGCAGATTAACGGAAATTGAATTCAATATTATCAAGTCCCATACAACCATTGGCGGGGATATTTTAAAGGACATCAAGACGATTCCGGGTGTGGACTCCGGTGCAAAGTATCATCATGAGCGGTATGACGGAAAGGGATATCCCTGTGGATTGGCAGGAGAAGAGATTCCTGCAGTTGCCAGAATTATCTGTATTGCCGATTCGTATGATGCAATGAACAGTAAAAGAATATATCGTGACAGTCTGGCACCGGACGTAATCCGTCGTGAACTTGTAGGAGGCAGGGGCACGCAGTTTGATCCGGAATATTTGGATGTGTTTGTGCGTCTTTTTGACGAAGGAAAGTTGGAATTAGTATCTGATGAAAATAAAAAGGACGCAATCTTTACCGGTGAAAATGGTATTCCGGTTGCACAGATTCTTGAAAATATCCAGAAAGTACAAAAAGACGAAGATATCGATTATTTAACGGGACTTATGAGCCGAAAAGCAGGGGAGAGTAAAATTATTGAGGTAATGGAGCAGGTTCCCGGCTGTATTGCCTTTATTGATGTGGATAATCTGAAGCATACCAATGATAACATGGGGCATCTGGCAGGCGACTATGCATTATCGGCAGTAGGAGAGGTGCTTTCACAAAAGAGTCAGGATGCGATTGGGGCGAGAATCGGCGGCGATGAATTTGTATACTACATGATAGGAGCAGATAAAGAAAAAGCAAGTGAAATTATCGAGGATATTTTTATAGCTTTCCAGGCAAAAAAAGAGCAAAGTACATATTTATCTGCCATATCATTGTCTGTAGGAATCTGTACTTGTCAGAAGGGAGATAATTATTCTGATTTGTTACAAAAAGCGGATAAGGCATTGTATCATGTGAAACAAAGTGGCAAATGCGGATATTATTTCTATGAGACGCAGTCACAAGTAAATAACAAGAGAGCATCTGTTGACTTGGAAAAACTGGTATTGAATTTGAAAAAGCAGGGATCCTATACAGGGGCATTGAGCGTAGAATTCAGAGAGTTTGCCAAGATTTATGATTTTGTCCAGCATTTAACAGAGCGGTATCACTATCATATGCAATTGCTTTTGTTTACTTTGGAAACTGTTAATTCCGAGAATATGCATATCGACGAGAAAGAGCGTTTGATGACCGGTATGGAACAATCCATCCGTTCTTCCCTGCGTACTGTTGACGTATGTACCAGATTTAGCGGCGAACAGTTTTTGGTGATTCTGTTAAATGCCAAAAAAGAAGATATTACGATTGTAATCAATCGTATTTTTGAAAACTTCTATAAACTATGCGATAACCGGTTGGTCAATATCAGCTATGATGTGGCCGAGCTGGATATGTAAGAAAGAGGGACATGAAAAATGCCGCAGAGTAATCTGTGGCATTTTTGTATGGTAATAGGTTTTATTCATTAAAACATTCAATAATCTTGCGGGTGCGGTGCATGCACTCTGCAAACTCGGGAAGATAGCTGCCCTCTAAGCTGAGGCGTCCTTGGTAGCCGGATTCTTTTACGGCATCGGCCCATTCCTTCACTTTTTCAATATCTTCTTCATAAGGCATGGCACGGTCGTCATTGGCACGGGCTAAGTGAAGGTGACCGAGCCAACCTTCGTTGCACCGGATAGCGTCCAGTGTTTCTCCGCTTTGGTACATGTGGTAGAAATCGGCGTTGACTTTAACGTTAGGTCTGTTTACTTTTTTTACAATTTCAATGCCCTGCGCAACTGTATTGATTAAGTTGGTTTCGCGTGCATGAAGAGGTTCCACGACAACCATGATTCCGTATTTGGAGGCAATGTCACCAGCCAGACATAAAACCTTGGCAAATTGCTCATAGCCTGCGGCAAAATCAAAACCACCGGGAATCTTTCTGCTTCCGCCACTTCCGATTACAGTGACTTTAGCGCCCAGGGCTGCGGCACGGGCCATTCCCTTTTCGATATAAGCTGTAATCTGATCATAATCCACATCCGGACCGGTCAGACGCATCTCCCCGGGAAAAAAGCAATAGAAGCTTTCGGCATAGAAATGATAGGTTTCTACTGTAGCTTTTGCCTGTGTAAACTCTTCGTCAGGCATCTGAACAAGGTTTGTTAAGTTGGATTCAATGTAGTCATAACCGGCTTCAATAAGTGTAGGAATATTGTCAAAGGAAGTGCAAACACCAAAACGGATACTCATAATTCATTCCTCCTGAAACTGTATTTCTTATTCAAAGTGTAGCAGTTTGTATGGAAAGATACCATTGTGTTTTAGTGCGTATACATTGCATTTTTCTGCATCTTTTTGTATGATAAGAAAAGAATTTATTATATGAAGAAGAGAGTCGTTTTTTGACAAAAGAGGTAAGAGATGATTGGACTTGGAACGATTATAAATGTGGCCGGAATCATAGCGGGCGGTCTGTTTGGAAAACTGTTTGGCAGACTCCTTTCGGACAGATACCGGGATACTTTAGGCAAGGCGTGCGGAATATCAGTGTTGTTTATCGGTATCGCCGGTGCATTGGAAGGGATGCTTTCTGTCAGCGGGAATGCCATTACCAGCGGCAATTCCATGCTGATTGTGATATCCTTTGCAATAGGAGCGTTTTTGGGGGAACTTATCAATCTGGAAGACAAAATGGAACGGTTTGGAGAGTGGTTAAAAGTAAAGACCGGGAACGCCAAAGAAAAGAATTTTGTGGATGGATTTGTAACCGCATCCCTTACGGTTTGTATCGGTGCCATGGCGATTGTAGGTTCCATACAGGACGGCATTTTTGGAGATTACTCCATACTTGCCACAAAAGCAGTGCTGGACTTTGTGATTATTTTGGTGATGACCGGTTCATTGGGGAAAGGCTGCGTGTTTTCTGCAATTCCGGTAGCATGCTTTCAGGGGCTGGTAACCTGTCTTGCAAGGGTGATAAAACCGGTTATGACCGACGCTGCCTTGGACAATTTATCGCTTATTGGTTCCATTCTGATTTTTTGTGTAGGAATTAATCTGGTTTGGGGCAAAAAAATAAGGGTTGCCAATTTGCTTCCTGCAGTTGTGGTTGCAGTATTGTTTGCGTTTTTGCCAAATTAGTGATAAGCTTTTCTAATATCCTGCAACAAACGGAAAATCCGGGAGGACAGGATACAGTAAATGGGTTGGAGAATAGAGTGAAAACAATCAAAGAAACTTTAAAACATCAAAAATTGCTTTTTGACGGTGCCTTCGGTACCTATTATGCGCAGCTTTATGATACAAAAGAATTACCGGAACTTGCCAATGTTCGGTATCCTGAGCGTGTAACCGGAATACATAATGAATATATAAAGGCCGGCGCACAGATTATCCGTACCAATACCTTTGCCTGCAATACGCAGTCTTTGGATATGCCTTGGGAGCAGGTGCAGGAGCATATCCGGAACGGATACCGGCTGGCACTGGCGGCTTCCCAATCGGCAATAACGGCTACGGCAGGCAGGGAAGCAGGGTCTGAAATGTGGCAGCCCGGCAATGGGCCTGTTTTTGTTGCGGCTGATATCGGACAAATTCCCTATAACCATTCCATGGAAAAAGAAACTGTTTCTAAGGAATATGTAGAAATCTGCCGCACTTTTTTAGAGGAAGGTGCCAAGCTTTTTGTGTTTGAAACCTTTGCTGCATTGGATGATATTGTGGAAGCCATTGAATATATTGGAGAGAAAGCTTATGTGATTGTACAGTTTTCCGTAAACCAGTTTGGTTACAGTCATGCGGGAATCAGTGCAAGGAAACTGGTAGAACGTGCGGAGAGTCTTGATGGTGTGGATGCGGTAGGCTTTAACTGTGGTATCGGTCCCGGACATATGCAACAGATTCTGAAGGGAATCCGGTTTTGTGGCAATAAAAACATAGTTGCGTTACCCAACGCAGGATATCCGCAGATTATCAGTAACCGTATGATTTTTGATAATCAGAATGTGCAGTATTTTGCGGATAAAGTATGTGATATTGCAGCAGACGGTGCAGATATGGTAGGCGGCTGTTGCGGTACAACGCCTGCATATATCGGCAAAATACATAGCAAACTTTCATTTGGACAGAAACCCAAGGCATCTAGTCCGGTATCTGCAGATTTAAAAGATACACAAAGAACCGACAATGCTTTCTTTGCTAAGAAAGAAAATAAAAAGCTGATTGCGGTAGAACTTGCGCCGCCTTTGGGCAGTGATGATGAAAAATTGATGGATGCCGCCCATTTGTTATTAAAAAGCGGTGTGGATGTACTGACATTTCCGGACTCTCCCTCCGGAAGAACCAGGGCAGATTCTATATTGATGGCGGAAAAGGTTGCAAGAGAAACCGGTATGTGTGTAATGCCGCATATCTGTTGCAGGGATAAGAACGCCATTGCCATGCGCTCACAATTATTAGGGGCACATATCAATCATATTCATAATTTTTTGGTGATTACCGGAGATCCTATTCCCACCATGGCACGTTCCGATATAAAAAGTGTGTTTAATTTTGATTCGGTTGGGCTTATGCATATCATACATGATATGAACGAGGACCAGTTTGCGCAAGCACCTGTTTGCTTCGGAGGAGCTATCAACCAGGGGCGACGCAATTTAGAAGTGGAAATCGGACGCGTAAAGAAAAAGATGGAAGCAGGAGCCTCTTTCTTTTTCACACAGCCTGTTTCCACAAAAGAAAGTGTGGAACGTCTTCGCCGTATCAAACAAGAAACGGGTGCCCGGATTTTGTGTGGGATTATGCCCTTTGTCAGCTTGAAAAATGCTTTGTTTATGAAGAACGAAATGACAGGTATTGATGTAACGGACGAAGTATTGGCACGGTACCGGGAAGATATGAGCAGAGAAGAAGGAGAGGCGGCGGGCATTGCACTTGCCAAAGAGATGATGGCACTGACCGATGATTTTGCGGATGGTTATTACTTTTCCTTCCCCTTTAACAGGGTCGGTATGCTACAATCGATTTTGCAAAAATAGTGTTATGCAAGACAATAAGATAGCTGCTTGGAGGAACAAACAATGGAATGGAATGCTGTATTTATAATGAATAGCATTTTGCTGGGAGTGGGTCTGGCAATGGATGCTTTTTCGGTATCTCTTGCAGACGGGCTTCACGAAAACGGTATGAAAAAATGTAAAATGTGCGGAATAGCCGGTCTTTTTGCTTTGTTTCAGGCACTGATGCCAATGATTGGCTGGGTTTGTGTGCATACCATATTGCAACATATGCAGGCGTTTGAAAAATGGATTCCCTGGATTGCATTGGGACTGCTATTGTATATCGGCGGCAAAATGCTATGGGAAGGCATTACCAATGCAGAGCAGGAAACAGTGGAAAAACTGGGATTTGCTACCCTTTTACTGCAGGGGCTTGCCACCTCCATTGATGCTTTGTCGGTAGGATTTACCATTGCGGAATATGGTCTGCTCATGGCGGTTTTATGTGTTGCCATCATTGCGGTTGTCACATTTGTGATTTGTCTGGCAGGCCTGTTTATCGGTAAAAAATTCGGCACCAGATTTTCTAACAGGGCTACAATTTTCGGTGGTATTATCTTGATACTCATAGGAATTGAAATTTTTATTACCGGTGTATTTTAAGCAAGGATATAGTATTATATAATTACAATACAGATATTATTTTTATTGCAAAAGAGGGAATTATGAAATTAAAGAAAAGAATACTTTCAGTGATACTTACAGTGCATTTAGTGGTAATGGCAATCTTTAGTTGTGGCGCGGCCGCACCACAAAAAGATATTGCGGATGTTTTTCCGGCTTACACCCTTACGGATGCGGATATAGTGAAATTTGAAAAGCAGTTGCAGATTTGCGAAAGAATGCTTAACAGAAATGCACCGGTTTCACTTTTGGAGGTTGCGGTAAATCATTTGGATGAACTGGTATCCCATATACAGACCCAGAGTCTTGTGGCGGAAGTTTTATACTACTATGATATGGGAGATGAGGAAATAGAATATAACTATCTGCACTCCACCGAAGTATCCAGCGAAGTAAGTAACAGTTATATCGGCTTTTTGCAGGATATCTATACTTCCGGAGTGACAGAATATGAAGAGCTGTTTGCGGACTGGACGGATGTACAGTTAAAGTATTTGTTCTCAGGGTCAGAGGAAGCAGTGGCATTAGAGCTTCGTAACGCAGAAATTATGACATTAACCAATTCTTTATCCGGTGACGAGTTTGAAGAACAAATCGGCAGTCTTTATGCAGAGTTTGTAGTAAACAGCAATCAGATTGCACAACTGGGCGGGTATGAGAATTACTATGAATATGCATCAGAGCTGGTGTATGTAAGGGATTACGGTGCAGAGGAAAGAGAAGTTTTCCGCGAATATGTAGCGGAGTATATTGTACCGATTTACAATGATGCTTATGTGCTGTATTCAGAAGCATATGAAGCATTGGACAGAGAAGGCAAGAGTCTTTTAAGAGACTTGATGTACGATAACTTTGATACGTTGGATGAAAATTACTTTGATGGCTATTTTGCGACCCTGACGCCCGATGTGGAAGAGGGAATGCAGCATATGTTTGTAAACGATAATTATGTAACGACCGGCTCACGGAGTTCTTACGAGGGCGCATTTACCGTCAGTGTGTATGAGGAGCCGTTCTGTTATTTCGGACCCAATTATCAGAACCTGTTTACGGTAATCCATGAAATCGGGCATTATTACGGGGAACAGTGCGCAGATACGGACTGGGCTGCTTATGATATTCTGGAAACCCATTCCCAGGGAAATGAAATGTTGTTTTTGACTTATTTGGAAGACGAATTGCCGGAAGATGTATACGCTGCCCTGAAATATTATCAGTTGTATTATATGGCGGAGCTGATTGTACAGGCTTCCATTGTGGATGCATTTGAGGAATGTGTTTACAATATAGGGGATGTTTCGTCCTATACCACTGCAGATTTTGACCGGATTATGCATGAAGTTATTGAAGATTTCGGCATCGATGAGTCGGATTCCTACATGTATATGAGCGGTGAGTGGTTCTGGAGAAACGTCTGTGTCAGCAGTGCAGTATATTATGTAAGCTATGCAACCTCTGCAATGGCATCATTGAATCTGTATAGCCAGAGCGTCAATGATTATGATGCAGCAGTGGAATCTTACCGCAAGATTCAGGAAGAAATCGATGTAGACAGTACCTTTACCGGTACGTTGGAGAATGCGGGTATTCCCAGTGTATTTGAGGAAGAGGCATATCAAATGTTAACGGACGTATTTGAAACACAGTAGGAGCCGTACAAAAGATGGAAAAGAAAAGATACGCAGTTTTGGACAACTTAAGAGGTTTGATATTACTCAGTATGATTGCGTATCATACCGTCTGGGATTTGGTACATATCTTTGGGAATGACTGGAAATGGTATGCATCAGATATTGCGTTTTTATGGCAGCAGAGTATCTGTTGGGGATTTATCCTGTTATCCGGTTTTTGCTTTTCCTTAGGGCGTCATAAACTAAAGCGTGGGCTTACGGTATTTTTGGCAGGTGCACTGGTAACCTTGGTCACTTGTGTGGTGATGCCCCAAAACAGAGTAGTATTCGGTGTGTTAACCCTGCTGGGGTCTGCCATGCTTTTGATGATACCACTTGAGAAAATCTTAGCTAAATGTAACCCTGTTATGGGGATCGCAGTAGCAGCCTGCTTGTTTGTGATTACCCGTAACGTCAATGATGGTGCTTTGGGATTTGGTCCGTGGAATATATGTGAGCTGCCCCGGGAATGGTATGCCAATTTATTTACGGCGTATCTGGGCTTTTTGCCAAGGGGCTTTTTCTCCACTGATTATTTTTCCCTTTTTCCATGGATATTTTTATTTATAACTGGATATTTTCTGTATCGGATTTTGGAAAAATACCGATTCTTGGAAAGATGTAAAAGTACAAAAACCGGCGTGTTGGGGTGGATTGGCAGATTATCACTACCAATCTATATGATTCACCAACCGGTTATCTATGGAATACTTTTTGTGATATATAAATTAATTTTATAAGAATAACGGGATAGTACCTGTCAGAGAGTCCGCCCCAAAATGGCGGAAAGCTGACAGGTACTATTTTTTGATGAATCGCATTATGTCATAAGTCATATAAAAAGAAAAAATGTATTGACAACTTTTCTTGTCAATGATACTATGACCATACAAAACATGACAAAGAAAGTTGTCAAAATGCAAATAAAACATGTCAGAAGAGAGCTTGCGGCCATATTGACCGGTGATGTGTGAAAGAGAATAACAGCAACAATTTCGCGGAGGAAAGAAATATGACAAAGTACGAAAAAGGATACGGCATCCAAGTGATTTCCAAAAGAAAGGTAAAGAAAGCGGCGTTTGGTGAACCTATACAG
>JAZNNL010000068.1:0-3366 GCA_045580245.1 Lachnospiraceae bacterium | reverse complement strand
TGTTCATGGGCGCGCACAGCGGAAGCGGCAGCTTCTTTTGGAATATGGGCAGCGGCCTTAAAGGAAACCATTTCATTGGAACCGTCCTGGTATTTACGGTTTTCACAGGTTTCACATTCTTTGACGCCGGTCATTTTTTCTTTTGGAGAAAGCGCTTCGGTGCCGGTTAAGGAAGAGTTACCGTAAACTGCACCGGTCTGATAAGGATTTCCGTAATAGGAAGTACCGATAGAAAGACTCATATGTTCCCACCTTTCTTAATCAAATAATTCATCCATCTGTTCTAACATTTCTTCGCCGTAGAATTCTTCGACATATTCTTCATAGGTCATGCCGAAGCTGTTTTCATATAATTCATTTAACTGGTCACGGTTTTCGGGTTGTAGCATAACGAAAGCGGAGCCTATGGAAATAATGCAGAATACCAGTGCTACACCCAAGCCAAGTGCAGAAGTAATCACGCCGGTAACAGCAGAACTTTCCATCTTTTTGCCACGACGTTTGGACAGTATTGCGAAAATAATGCCAAGAGCACCCAGCACCAGGGGAAGAAAAATGGTACAAAAGGTTGCCAGGGAGCAAATACCCATAATCATGGAAACCAAGGCAAATTTGTCAGTTGGTTTATATTGAGGTTCATAAGGCTGATTATAATAAGGGTCCACGTAAATATCTCCTAAAATAAATTCTTGAAGGTACAGAGAATAAAAATGTCTGATATCCTACTTTAAGTGTAACACTATTACCTGACTTTTACAAATTAAAATTTTAAATAAAGATAGAGTACAATTTTATTTAAGAAACAAGTTGGTTTTGATTGAAACAAATTGCTTTTTTCAGTATAATAAAAAAGCACGGTAAGTTTGTGCAAAGGGTGTTTTGGAATTGTCCGACGGACGGTTTCGGAACCGATTTGAAGACATGGGCCGCCCTGCGGCAGAAGAGAGGAACTATGGATATTATTAAAAAAATCACCGAAGAATTACAGGTGCAGAAATGGCAGGTAGAAGCTGCGGTTTCTTTGATTGATGAAGGCAATACCATTCCCTTCATTTCCAGATACCGTAAGGAGGCAACAGGCTCATTAAACGATGAACAGCTCCGTAATTTACATGAAAGACTGGTATATTTGCGCAATCTGGAAGAAAAGAAGGAGCAGGTATTAAAAAGTATAGAGGAGCAGGGACAGTTAACCGAGGAATTAAAGGCAAAAATTGTGGCTGCAGAAACTCTGGTAGTGGTAGAAGACTTATATCGTCCTTACCGTCCCAAGAGAAAGACCCGTGCCAGCGTGGCAAAGGAAAAAGGACTACAGGGACTGGCAGATTTTATTCTGGCACAGGAAACAAATGCACCTGTATTGGAAGAGGCTGCAAAGTATGTGACTGATGATGCCGTAGATGCAGACAAGCAGGTTAAAACTGCCGAAGAGGCATTGCAGGGTGCAAAAGACATTATTGCAGAAAGTATTTCCGATGAGGCAGAACATCGTCTTTACATCAGAAACGCCACCATGGAAGAGGGTGTGATTACCTCCGCTGCCAAGGATGAAAAGGCAGAGAGCGTTTATGAAATGTATTACAATTTTGAAGAACCTGTGAAAAAGATTGCTGGTCACAGAGTTTTGGCGCTGAACCGCGGTGAAAACGAAAAGATGCTGGTAGTAAAAGTAAATGCACCTACTGATCGTATTTTACGTTATCTGGAAACTAAGGTCATTACCGCTGACAATGAAAATACCACACCTGTCTTGCAGGAAGTGGTGCAGGATGCCTATGAGCGTCTGATTGCCCCCGCTATTGAGCGTGAAGTCAGAAACGAACTGACGGAAAAGGCAGAAGACGGTGCTATTAATGTATTCGGCAAGAATTTGGAACAGCTTCTGATGCAGCCTCCTATTGCCGGTAAAGTAGTATTGGGCTGGGACCCTGCATTCAGAACCGGTTGTAAACTGGCGGTAGTAGATGCGACCGGTAAGGTGCTGGATACCAAAGTGGTATACCCTACCGCACCCCAGAACAAAGTAGAAGAAGCTAAAGCAGAAGTTAAGAAATTGATTAAAAAATACGGTGTTTCTTTATTGTCCGTTGGTAACGGTACCGCTTCCAGAGAATCCGAACAGGTTATCGTGGAAATGTTAAAGGAAATTGATACACCGGTACAATATGTGATTGTAAACGAGGCAGGTGCTTCCGTATATTCTGCAAGTAAACTGGCAACGGAAGAATTCCCTAATTTTGACGTAGGACAGAGAAGTGCGGCTTCTATCGCAAGGAGACTTCAGGACCCTCTGGCTGAATTGGTTAAGATTGACCCCAAATCCATCGGTGTGGGTCAGTACCAGCATGATATGAACCAGAAGAAGCTGGGAGAAACCTTAGGTGGCGTAGTAGAAGACTGTGTAAATAAGGTAGGAGTGGATTTGAACACCGCTTCGGTTTCCCTCCTCGAATATATTTCCGGTATCAATAAAACCATTGCAAAAAATATTGTAGATTACAGAGAACAAAACGGTAAGTTTACCAACCGAAAGCAGTTGTTAAAGGTTGCCAAACTGGGACCGAAAGCATATGAACAGTGTGCCGGTTTCCTGCGTATCTTAGACGGAGACAATCCTTTGGATGCCACCAGTGTACATCCCGAGTCTTACGAAGCGGCTGAAAAGCTTTTGGAAAAGCTGGGCCTGACTATGGATGATGTACGTGCAGCCCAGAAGAAAGCTGCGGCGGATAAACTGGCAGGTAAAAAGGCAGCCCCTGAAAAAGCGGACAAGAAGGGTAGCGTAAACGCAGGCCGTAATGATGGCGGCAAGCGTAATGGCAAGACCATTCAGGTACGTAACACCAATACCGCCATGGGCAAAGCACTGGCACAGGCCATGGGCGGAGTGGTAATTGCTTCCGATGAAACCGGAGGGAATAAAGGTAGTGCAAATGCCTCCACATCCGGTGCGACAGCTGTCGACACCGCAGCATCTGCCGGTGCAAGTATGGGCAGTCTGGAAAAGAAAATTACAGACAAGCAGAAACTGGCGGTAGAACTGGGGATTGGCGAAATTACGCTGACTGATATTATCAAGGAACTGGAAAAACCGGCAAGAGATCCCCGTGATGATATGCCTCTTCCTATTCTGCGCAGTGACGTGCTGGATATGAAAGACTTAAAACCCGGCATGATTTTAAAGGGTACAGTCCGCAATGTTATCGACTTCGGTGTGTTTGTGGATATCGGTGTGCATCAGGACGGGCTGGTACATATTTCCCAGATTACTGACCGTTTTATCAAGCACCCCTTAGAGGCAGTCAGCGTAGGTGATATCGTGGAAGTGCAGGTACTGACTGTGGATGTTGCCAAGAAGCGTATCGG
>JAZNNL010000067.1:0-9654 GCA_045580245.1 Lachnospiraceae bacterium | reverse complement strand
TCTTTCATGAACATCGTGAGATTCCCACCCAATTCAATCGCCGTATAATCGCATCCGGTTTGTAATGCAAAATCCGTTGCCTGTCCTGTACCAGGACCAATTTCAAGGCACTTCTTACTCTTATCGAGCCCGGATGTTTCAATTATGTAATCAAACAATTCCTGACTGTACCGGCATCTCCATTTATCAAAAATATCTGTAATTTTATCAAATACTAATCTGTTGTCTTCCATTCCCTAACCCCAAATTCACTCATCAAAAATTCAAATCGCTCCTGTTCATGCTCTTTAACGTCAAATAATGGATTATATAATACATGTTGCATCACATCTGCATCTTTTAAAATTTCATCTAACGCTCCATGCACGATTGCCTTATCACTATGATTGTAAATTGCGGAACATATCACTGAAATCTCCTCATCAGAAAATATCTTTAAAGCTTCCAGTATCTCCCTTGCCATTACTGCCCCTTTATGAGCATGGTCGAGTGCATCCATAGTTGCATATGAACATATATCATGTAACATTCCTGCAATCACAGCCAATTCACTATTTTGTTTTCGTTTCTTTGCCAGTAATGCACAGGCTTGCGCAACTCCATATAGATGTAAATATGCACATCTTCGTTCCTCATTGTCTGTCATACTTAAAATGATTTCATCCACTACTTCTCTGACTTTTTCGATTCTGTTCATATCTTGTCCTTCTACATAATATTCGTATTAATTACCTACGCATAAATCCCCACACAGTACTTCTCTGCCTGCACATTCCACATCTTAGCGTACATACCGTCTTTCTCAATCAGCTGCGTATGAGTACCGCTTTCAATGATACTACCATGCTCTAACAGAATAATTCTGTCAGCGTCCTTAGTGGTAGAAAGGCGGTGTGAAATAAGAATAACTGCCTGATTTTGGGCATTTGCAAGCATACTTTTATTCAGTTTGTACTCTGCTATGGGATCCAGCGCTGAGGAGGGTTCGTCCAAAATAGCTATCGGCATATCTCTCATAAACATTCGGGCTATAGCTACCTTTTGGGACTCACCGCCGGAAAGCATGGTGCCGCTTTCGGAAAACTCTTTCGTCAGTTCTGTATCAATGCCATTTTCCAGAGTTTTAAGCTTTTCGCCAAAATCTGCTCTTTTTAATGCATTCACAATTTTATCACGGTCATTATCGTTTACAAAATCCATTTTTACATTTTCTGCAAGAGTGGCACCATAAATCTGGAAATCCTGAAATACAGCTCCGATTTTTTCACGATACTCCTTAATATTCAGTTTGCGGATATCCACGCCACCAAAGGTGATACTGCCCTCTGTCACGTCGTAAAGTCTCATAATCAGCTTAATCAGAGTTGTCTTTCCTGCACCGTTTTCTCCAACAAGAGCCAGTTTTTCTCCTTTGCGGATTGTCATACTGACATTTTTCAAAACATAGTCTTCACTGTCTTTATATTTAAAGCTTACATTATGAAACTCCAAAGTACAATCATCTTGGGGAACCGGTTCACTTCCATCACAACCTTCGATATTGATTTCATAATCCATAAAACGGCGGAATTTTTCTGCATACTGGCCTACTGTCTGAAAATCTACCAGTGCATAGTTCATCTGGTCAAGCCTGTTCTTAATATTGTTGGTTGCATTCTTTAAAGACGCAACATCCCCTAACTGAATGGACTTCTTCTCTATCGCAAGATATGCCAGGTATACCGGAACTGCATAGAACTGACACAGGGTATAAACCGAAATCCAGTTAATCAACGTGGGAGGAATGATTTTCAAGCTATATTTTAATGCCATCTTTCTCTCTTCTGCAATCGCTTCCTCATACTGTGCAATCAAGGCCTCTTCAATACCGGTCAGTTTAATTTCTTTTGCATATTCCGGCTGATAGAACACGCGCTTGGAATAATCTGCTTTACGTCCGATTTTCTGTTTTTCTACATTATACTGATATTCAAGCTTTGTAATAATAAACCGGGTAATGATATTGATAATAAAGCCTACTATTGGGAAGATTGCCACAATAGGATTCATTGTGATTATCATAGTACCTGCTACAATCATTGCCGTCATGTTTGCAGCAATATCCGCTACGCTCATAATTGCTTTTTTTGCCATTTCCTCAGACTGTGACGCTGCGATAATAAAGTCATCAAAATACTCAGGAATATCGTAGCATTTTAAATCCATCTTCTGTGCCTTCTCCATTAATTCCCTCTGGATTACACCTGAAAATCCCACCATCTTTGTCCAGAAATGATTTTCCGAGGTTCTGAAAATCGCAAAACGTACTATCTGTAATAACAACATAAGTGCCAGAACTTTGCATATTTCCTTTACATTTGCTGTTGTGGTCAAAATATCAATGATTTCTTTTAACAGAAAGGTATCCATAAAGGCACCGGTACCGTTAAACACACAACGACCAATAATATAGGACAAAGACATTTTTTTGTCATGACTTAAAGCATATTTTAAAATATAAAATACATTAGAGATAAGCCGCTTCATTCCGATTTTTTCTTTGTTTTCTTTCATGCTGTTACCTCCTCTGCCAAATAGTTCTGCGCCTGCAGTTTCCACATTTTTGCGTATTCGCCATTTAACGTCATTAGTTCCTCATGGCTACCCTGCTCGATAACCGTACCGTTTTCAAACATATAAATCCGGTCTGCGTCGCGGGTTGCAGAAAGTCTGTGGCTGATAAAGATTACGGTTTCACCGTCCGTTGCCGTTAACATATTCTGGTACATATTGTACTCCGCAATAGGATCAAGGGCACTGGAGGGTTCGTCCAAAATAACTATATCAGGCTTTCTTGCAAAGACTCTGGCAATTGCAATTTTTTGTGCCTCACCGCCTGAAAGCCCCATTCCGTCTTCATCAAACTCTTTGGTAACCATGGTGTCAATGCCTTTTTCAAGACTATCCAGTTTATCTCCGAACTGTGCCTTTCTAAGGGAATCTTCTACCAGTTTGCGCTCCTCTTCGTTTTTGGGAGCACGCATCAATACATTATGGGACAAAGGAAGTGCAAACACCTGCAAATCCTGAAATACCGTACCGAAACGTTTGTGGTAAGATTTCGGTTCATAGTTCTTAATGTTTTCACCACTGATTACAATTTCTCCTTCTGTGGCTTCATAAAGACCCATAATCAGCTTAACAAGTGTTGTCTTGCCGGCACCGTTATGGCCTACTATGGCAATCTTTTCCCCTTTACGGATATGCATATTCACATGATGCAACGTAGGTTTTTCAGCACCTTTATAGGTAAAGCTCATATCTTTAATCTCTACGTCTCCAAGATTTTTCACCCTAACCATGTTTTCTTTTTCGGTCTTAGGTGTATAAGCTAAAAACTCCCGGAGATTTGTTACAAAGGCACTTTCCTTTGCAAGGGATACCATCAGTTCTACCACATCTGATGTACGCCAGGAAAGTGTACTAAGTGCAGGAATCATAGCAATATAAGCTGCAGTCTCTGCCTCACCCACATTTAATATGAATGCTATATAGAGATATGGTAAAATCGTGGATAAAATGTTATACAGAACCCATTTTGCCGGTTCTATTACACATAACTTGCGGCGAAGAACTCTATTTCGCTCCTGCATTTCATCATAGGCTTTATTATGTTGGCTCAGTAATATTTTTCCCACTCTAAAGAGTCTAAGCTCTGCTGCATATTTCTTTTCATAATAAACACGTTTCGCATAGCTGCCGATACGCCCGTCACGGGTATTGGAGAAATCAAGGGAATAATAGATTTCCCCCTCTTTTTTTCCAAAATACATGGACACCAAAACCATGGGTACAATAAACAAAAGCAACTTCGGGTCTACATCTGCCACAATAACGGTTGCCGCAATCACACTGGCAACCCCCGCAACAAAGTATGCAGAGTAATACAAAATGGTATTGCCCCTCCACTGGCACTCATTCAGCGCACGGGTATATTTGTCATAAAAATCCGGCTCCTCAAAGCAGGTATATTCCATGGATATGGACTTTTTGATTACCCTCTTATAAAAACTTGCGTAGATTTTAGGTAAGAACTGTTTTTCACTCAGCTGATGAATTGCAGCTGTAATATGAATACAAATGTGTCCGATACACATGGCACCCACCACTGACGCCAGCATGGTAAAAGGCGTTTTCTTTTCAATTGCTATGTAAATCCACTCTGTCAAATATACGGAGAATATGGTCCAGAACACATTCTCTGCGAACTCTTTGATAAATGTATAGATTACATAACCGCGACTTCCGTCACACATAATCCGCAACATATACAAGATGTTTGCCAGTACAGGTTGCTTATCTTTTTGTTTCTTTTGTTTTTCCCTCTGTTTCATATATCCTCCCTCTCTTGTAAAAAATATAAAAGAAAAAAGCGCGCATTCCATACCGAAATGCACGCTTTATATCTTATCAACATTTACACTGCAACATTTTACACACACATTGCAACATTTTACTTTCACTGCGACAGACAAAGGTTCATTTCCCAATGGTTTAATTATTTTGGAATTATTAAAATTATTAAACATTTGTCTGCCTCCTTGATTTAAGATATCGACATTTTAACACTGACATCTTGCTTTGTCAACAAATAACATCGTATATTATACAAGGTATTAGCACTTTTATTAAATTTTTAAGACTTCTTCTTTTAAAAATCCCTTACTATATTTGATAAATAACAACTATTAAAATGTGTATTTACTTACCCGTTGATTCAAATTATCCGAATGTGCCGAATTCTTCAGCGAAGCTGCATTCATGTTGGTCATACTTTCAGATATGGTATCTGTAGACATGGCCAAATCATTCGCATTTTCGGCAGTAGTTGCAACTGCAGATACAATCTCCTGCACACTTTCGTTTATCATGGCAATATTTTCCGAAATCTGCACACTCTGCCTTTCAATCTGGGTCATTTGTTCACCGATTACATTCGTCGTATTACCATATTCTTCTCCCAATGCTGCGAATGAATCATAATCTCTGGAAACCTCTTCCGTCACAAAGCGAATCATTTCTTCCAACAATTCTGTTAATGTGCCAACTGCTTCCAGAACCTGTCCGTTAATTTCATTAATTTCTGCAACTGACATATCGATATCATTACTCAAATGCCCTACTTCAGTTGCAACAACGGCAAAGCCCGCTCCCATAGTCCCTGCTCTGGCAGCTTCAATCTGGGCATTCAAGCTTAGCATTCGGGTCTGACTTGCAATATTACCGATTTCAGATGCAATCTGCTTAACCTGCTTTATCTTACTCGCTTCTTTGCTGGTTTCCTGCATTTTTGCTTGCAGTACCTGTATGGAATCCATAGCATTCTTCCGATTCTCTTTAGCCATTTGGGAAGTTGCCTGCGCATTCTCATTTGCTTCCTGCACCATCTTATTGATAGCATCTACATTTTCCGTAAATTTGGAAATATGTTCAGCACTCTCAGACAAACGTTGCGATAATAATTTGCCGGATGCTGCACTTTCTTCCATATTTGCACTGATGCCTTCAATCTCAGAATTCATCTTTGACATAATCTTTGTGTTGTCGTTCACAGTCGCATTCAGTTCTTCACCGGTCTGTAAAATATCTTTTGCAGACTGTGAAACTTCTTTTACCAGCATACGAACCTGCCCTAAAAATGCATTCATATTACCGGCAATTACTTCCAGTTCATCTCCGGTATATATATCGATTTCTTTTGTCAAATCACCGGAGCCGCTGGCAAGTTCTTTTACTTTATCGTTTAACTTCTTTATGTTCTTTTTGAATTTAAACATTAATAAGCGAAGCAAAACAATGCTTATCAGATATGTAATAACACAAGTAAGTAATACCAGATTCCGCAAAGCCTGCATCTGTTCATCAATCCAATTTGCGCTGATGTCTACACCTACTACACCAACGACACTCCCTTCATGAAAAACCGGACTATAGGCTGACACATGGTTTCCCCATTCATCAGTAAAAGGTTCTTCATCCACCGTAGTGATCTTTTCACTAAAAGCTCTGCCTTGGGCGTCTGTAGGGTCACATTCATCACCGATTGCTGCAGGCTCTTCCGGATCAGAATCTACTATAAATTCAAATTGCTCTGCTCCCACCTGTCTGAGGGTATATATATATTCAATATCCGCATTATCCCTAAACAAAGCCAGTTGTTCAATAATGGTCGCATACTCTTCTGTGTCTTCTTCTCCTACTTCAATGGTTTCCAATAAATCTCCGCTTACATTCATCGCTGCACACTGGGCAATGTTTTTGGCATTACTTTGAATCTGCTCAAACAATGTCGCTTCCGAACGACTATATGCCATGTATCCCAACGCTACGTTTCCGGCCAAAAGCAGTATTGCCAACCAAATAAACAACTGACTGAAAATCCCAATTCGTCGTACTTTCATATATATCTCCACCTTTCTTAATTCATTTGCATATATTAAAATACATACATATAAACTATCTGATAACTATATTTAATTATATTATAAAACCTACTTCTATACAAGAATTCTGTGAATTGTTTTGTCGGAAATAACCTATAAACTCCATCAAAAAAGCAACGCCCCACTTCAATAAATCAAATTGAAGTGGAGCGTACATTATTTTAATAATATTGCTGATTATTACTAAAGAATAACCTTGTTTATACCCTTCTTACATTCCCAGGAATCCCTTTACAACCGCTTTCATCTCTTCTTTGTCGCATACATGGTCGTGTACCACAGGTGCGGTACGGATTTCTTCGATAGCGTTAGGTACGGTTACGTTTGCAATCTTGGAAAGTTCGTCTACTAAAGTGAAGTCATCCATTGCATCGTACTTCGCATCGATAGCGTTCATTACGCTTCTGGTAAACTTGAAAGGACTTGCGGTGGATGCAATCACAGTTTTGTTCGCATCACCGGTTTCTTTCTTGTACTTATTGTAAACGGTAGCTGCTACTGCGGTATGTGTATCGATTACATAGCCGCATGCATCGTAAATTGCTTTAATGGTTTCTGCGGTTTCTGCTTCGGTTGCGTAGTTACCGTAGAAATCGGAAAGCTGTGCTTTCATATCGTCGGTAATATCATACTTACCTGTTCCGCTTAATGCTGCCATCAATTCTGCATTCTTCTCTGCGTTATTACCTGCAATGCGGTATATCAGACGCTCTAAGTTAGAAGAAATCAGAATATCCATGGAAGGAGAAGTTGTCAGTACAAATTCTCTGTTTCTGTCATAGGTACCAGTTGCAAAGAAATCGTACAATACCTTGTTGTCATTGGAAGCACAAATCAGCTTGTCGATGGGCAGACCCATGTTCTTTGCATAGAATGCAGCCAAAATGTTACCAAAGTTACCGGTAGGCACTACTACGTTAATCTTCTCTCCTTCAGAAATCTTACCTTCAGCTAAAAGCTGTGCATAGGAATATACATAATATACAATCTGCGGAACCAGACGTCCGATATTGATAGAGTTTGCAGAGGAGAACTGGAAGCCTGCTTCTGCCATCTCTTTTTCAAGTTCCTTATCGTTAAATAACATCTTTACACCGGTCTGTGCATCGTCAAAGTTGCCGGTAATACCTACTACATATGTATTGTCACCCTTCTGGGTTACCATCTGCTTTTCCTGAATGGGGCTTACACCGTTCTTGGGGTAAAATACAATGATTCTGGTTCCCTTTACATCTGCAAAGCCTGCAAGTGCCGCCTTACCGGTATCACCACTGGTTGCGGTCAGGATCACGATTTCATTCTTAACCTGATTCTTTCTTGCGGAAGTAATCAGTAAATGAGGCAGGATAGATAATGCCATATCCTTAAATGCGATGGTTGCACCGTGGAATAACTCCAGATAATAAGCACCTTCTGCTTCTACCAGAGGAGCAATCACTTCGGTATCGAATTTTTCATCATAGGCACTGTTAATACAATGCTTTAATTCTTCCTCGGTAAAGTCTGTTAAGTAAAGCTTCATTACCTCGTAAGCTACTTCTTTATAATTCATCTTGGAAAGCTCAGAAAGGCTCTTATCCAGTGCAGGAATCCGGTTAGGCACAAATAATCCGCCATCATCGGATAAACCCTTTAAAATAGCCTCAGATGCTTTCACAACCGCATCTTTATTTCTGGTACTGCTGTATAATACTTCTGCCATGATATCTCCTATCCGTGGTATTTTTACCACTCTTTCTCTCTGGGGTTCAACGGTATTTCATTTTTAGATAATATGCATTGTTTCAGCCACAGCCGGCTAATACCGTTCGAACAATTGAAACTAGTATAACATACCGTTTTTTGTTTCGCAACTTTTACTGACAAAAAAATTTAAACTCGGCTTTTTGTAATATCGCACATTCTTGAACATATTTTCCTCTTGTATTTCTTTTCAAGATATGATACTCTAAATTAAAAGCATGTTTTCTCTAAATAATGTCAACAAATTCTAATTTCTATGTTCATTTCAGAAAATCTATGCTTTCCAAATCACTTAATGAAAGCAGGGGTTTTCAAAAAACTCCTGCAAAGGAGGTAAAAATGAATACTGAAAACACAAACCTTTCCGTAAAGGAAAACCGTAACTACAAGGATACCCTGTTTCGAATGATTTTTAAGGAACCCAGGGAATTGTTGAGCCTCTACAATGCTCTTAACAATACTACTTACACCAATCCTGATGATTTGAAAATTGTCACTTTGGAAAATGCAATCTATATGAGTGTAAAAAATGATGTTGCATGTGTATTAGATTGTCATTTAAATTTGTATGAGCACCAAAGTACTGTCAATCCGAATATGCCCTTACGAGACTTATTTTATGTAGCAAGAGAATATGAATTGTTATTTTCTGATGAAACATTATACTCTACTAAGTTACGTAAAATACCTGCTCCAAATTTTATAGTCTTTTACAACGGCTCAGAGGCTCAACCGGAATATTTAGAATTGAAATTATCAGATGCCTATGAGATTCCGGTTCAAAATCCTTCTCTGGAATTGAAAGTCATCCAGCTAAACATTAATGTGGGATATAATAAAGAACTTATGGGCAAGTGTAAAACCTTGCAGGAATACTCTGTGTATGTAGACAAAGTCAGAAAATATGCCAAAAAACAACCATTAAAAGAAGCCGTCGAACAGGCTGTCACAGAATGTATCAAAGACGGCATCCTCTCCCAATTTCTTACACAGTATAAAGCGGAGGCAATCAGTATGAGTATTTTTGAATATGATGAAGAAAAAGAATTGGCATTGATACGCCGGGATGAACGAAGTATTGGAATGGAAGTAGGTATTTCTACTGGCATTACTGCTTTTATTTCCCTCTGTGAGGACTTAAAACTGTCCCAAGAGGAAACCCTGTCTAAACTTATGGAGAAATTCAGCTTATCCGAGCAGGAAGCCCTGCATTACCTGCAAAAGCAAAATCCTGCATAAGCAAAATCCTGCATGGGGAAAGTATATTTTCCCCATGCAGGATTTCTTATTCCAAATCTTCTCTGCCGAACATGGATGCCACCTTAAGTGGTCCGTACCATTCGCAGTCATAAATCATTTCTGTTCCTGCAGGTATCGTTACCTTAAACATGTCTCCTTCATATGCGTATGTAAATACCAAGTCCACGTC